>JAYTYH010000473.1:0-7013 GCA_043742485.1 Rhizobacter sp. | reverse complement strand
GTTTTTGCGCCTGCATGAAATCGTCGAAACCCGCTTCCGTGAAACGAAACCAGAGGTTGGTGTCGCGCCGGAAGTTCGCGTAGTCCTCGTAGATTTTCTTCCACGGCGCGTTCGTGCTCCCCATCTCGCTGTACAGCGCCATCGATTCCTTGAAGGCCGCCTCCATCATGTCCTTCGGAAAGCGGTACAGCTTGGTGCCGTTGCCGACCAGCGTCTTCAGGGCTCCCGGATTGCGGGCGTCGTACTTGGCCTGCATGTCGACGTGGGCGTGCGAGGCGGCCGCCTCGACGATCGCCTTGTATTCCGACGACAGGCCCTCGAAGGCCTTCGTGTTGATGAAGAAGTCGAGCTGCGGGCCGCCTTCCCACCAGCCCGGGTAGGCGTAGTTCGGCGCAACCTTGTAGAGGCCGAGCTTCAAGTCATCGTAAGGGCCCACCCACTCGGCCGCGTCGATCGTGCCCTTCTCGAGGGCCTGATAGATCTCGCCACCCGGGATGTTCTGCGGCACGCCGCCAATGCGCTCGATCACCTTGCCGCCGAAGCCGCCGATGCGGAACTTGAGGCCCTTCATGTCGGCTATCGATTTGACTTCCTTGCGGAAAAAGCCGCCCATCTGGGCGCCGGTGTTGCCGCCCGGCAGGTTGTAGATGTTGTACTTTGCGTAGAACTCGCGCATCAGCTTCAGGCCGTTGCCCTCGTACATCCAGGCCGTCATCTGGCGCGAGTTGAGGCCGAACGGGATCGCGCAGCCAAGCGCGAACACCGGATCCTTGCCGAAAAAGTAGTACGGCGCCGTGTGCGCGATCTCGATGGTGGCGCTCTGCACGCCGTCGACCACGCCGAACGCGGGCATCAGCTCGCCAGCGGCGTGCGTGCTGATCTGGAACTTGCCGCCCGTCATGTCGCTGACCTTCTTGGCGAACACCTCGGCGGCACCGAAGATGGTGTCGAGCGACTTCGGAAAGCTCGACGCGAGGCGCCATCGAATGCTGGCCTGGGCGTTGACGATGGCGGGCGCCGCTCCAGCTGCGATGACACCGGCCAGACCGGTCGTGCGGATAAATGATCGACGCTGCATGGAGAGTGTTCCTGTAGCCGCCCGGAGATCGGACCGGCCAAATTCTAGGAACGGCGACCTAACGACTTACCCGGATTTACCCCCTCGCGTATTCACGAACCGGCGATCTGCATGCGCTCGAGCAGCACCGAGCCGACGGTGCGGCTGCCCGAGGTGTAGGCATCGGCACCGACGGCGACGAGCGTCTTCAGCATGTCGCGCAGGTTGCCGGCGATGGTGACCTCGTGCACCGGATAGGCGATCTCGCCGCCCTCGACCCAGAAGCCCGCGGCGCCGCGCGAGTAGTCGCCGGTGACGTAGTTGACGCCCTGACCCATGAGCTCGACGACGAAGAGGCCGCGGCCGAGCTTGCGCAGCATAGTTGGCAGGTCGTCGCCGGCTTCGGTGCGGCGCGATGTGAGCGCGAGGTTGTGGGAGCCCCCGGCGTGGCCGGTCGTGCGCATGCCGAGCTTGCGCGCCGAATACGTCGACAGGAAGTAGCTGGCGACGACGCCGGCATCGAGCATGTGCGCTGCGCGCGTGGCCACGCCTTCGTCGTCGAAGGGCGCGCTGCCCTTGCCGCGCCGCTCGTGAGGGTTCTCGTGGATGTCGACGTGATCGGGCAGCACGCGTGTGCCGAGGCTGTCGAGCAGGAACGACGACTTGCGGTAGAGCGCGCCGCCGCTGGTCGCGTTCACATAGGCACCGAGCAGGCCCGACGCCAGCGACGACTCGAAGAGCACCGGGACCTGGCACGTCCTGATCTTGCGCGAGCCGAGTCGCGACAGGGCGCGTTCGGCGGCATAGCGGCCGATGACCTCGGGCGCGGCGAGCTCGTCGGCCGAGCGCATCGACGAATACCAGGCGTCGCGCTGCATGTCGTCGCCGTTCTTGCCGGGCAGCGATGCGATGGGCGCCACCGACAGCGAATGGCGCGAGCTCGCGTAGCCGGCGCCGAAGCCGCGCGAGTTGCCCGACCAGAAGTGCGATTGCTGCGCCGAGACGCCGGCACCTTCGGAGTTGGTGATGCGGCGGTCGACTCCGAGCGCCGCGGCCTCGCAACGCTTTGCGATCTCGATCGCGCGCTCGGCATCGATCGCCCACGGATGGAAGAGGTCGAGGTCGCGCTCGGCGGCGCTGCCGATGGCGAGATCTTCGGCGTCGGGAAGGCCGGCGGCGGGATCCTCGGCGGTGAAGCGGGCGATGTCGTGCGCGGCGCGCACGGTCTGCGTGATGGCCGCCGGCGAGAAGTCGGACGAGCTGGCGTTGCCGCGGCGCTGGCCGACATAGACCGTGATGCTGATCGACTTGTCACGGTTGCGCTCGACGTTCTCGGTCTCGCCCTTGCGCACCGACACCGACAGGCCGACGCCTTCGGAGACCTCGGCGACGGCGTCGGTGGCACCCAGCTTCCGGGCCGTGGCCAGTGCCGAATCGACGAGCTCCTGGAAGCGACCACGTGAATAGGCGAAGCCGGTCGGCGAAGGCGGAGAAGCAGCGGCAGCGCGGGTATGGGAAGGCATCGAACTATGATACCGGCCGCCTTCTCCAAGGCCGCCCTCCCGGCCCGTCTCGGCTCGTCGAACCCTCCTTATTCCATGCCAACGCGCCGCCCACTTCCGGACCCTTCGCTAGACGACGAGCCTGCGCTCGCCATGAGCGCCGAGACGGCTCGCATGTTGCGGCCGAGCAAGACGCGGCTGAAGCAGGAGTCGCACGACCTGCAGGTGCTCGGCATCGCATTGCTCGACTTCTCCGACGACCGGCTGGCCTCGCTCGCGCTCGCCGAGCCGCTGGTCGACGCCATCCGCGCCGGCCGCCGCATCAAGGCACACGAAGCGCGGCGGCGACAGCTGCAGCTGATCGGCAAGCTGATGCGCGGCGCCGACGTCGAGCCGATCCGCGAGGCCGTCGCGCAGGCGCAGCTCGGCCATGCCCGCGATTCGCTGGCCCTGCACCGCAGCGAACGCTGGCGCGCCGAGTTGATCGCCGACGACGAGGCCACGACCCGCTTCGCCACCGCCCATGCCGACGCCGATCTGCAGCAACTGCGCGCGCTGGTCCGCAACGCCCGCAAGGACGCGGCGCGCGTGCCCGAGCAGCGCAGTGGTCGCGCCTTCCGTGAGCTCTTCCAGTTCATCCGCGAGCACGAAGAACGTGGCTGACGACGCCACGCCGCGCGACCGCGTGCGCATCGGCCTGGTGTCGGTGAGCGACCGTGCATCGGCGGGCGTGTACGAAGACAAAGGCATCCCGGCCCTGCGCGACTGGCTGGGCCGGGCGCTGTTGAACCCGATCGACTGGGAGCCTCGCCTGATCGCCGACGACGAGGCCACGATCTCTGCCACCCTGCGCGAGCTCGTCGACGACAGGCACTGCGACCTGGTGCTGACGACGGGCGGTACCGGCCCGGCACTGCGCGACGTCACCCCCGAGGCGACGCTCGCGATCGCGACCCGCGAGATGCCCGGCTTCGGCGAGCAGATGCGTCGAATCGGCCTGGCATTCGTACCGACCGCGATCCTCTCCCGGCAGGTCGCGGTGATCCGCGGCAAGGCGCTGCTGATGAACCTGCCCGGGCAGCCGAAATCGATCGCCGAAACGCTCGAGGGTCTGCCGAACGCGACGCCGCCGCTGCCCGGCATCTTCGCCGCGGTGCCCTACTGCATCGACCTCATCGGCGGGCCCTACCTCGAGACCGACGCGACCTTGTGCAAGGCGTTCCGGCCGAAGTCGGCGGTGCGGGCAGCGCGGCCGACCTGACCGCTATTTGACGAGGCGATTCAGCCGCTCGGAGTCGAAGTTCTCGGTGGTCTGCGCCTCGCCGGGCACGCAGTCCGGTGTCGGCAATTCGCGTGTGCGGCCCGACAGCTTCTCGATCGATTGCCACAGCAACGCGATCTGGTGCTCGTGGCCCGATGCGTTGTCGATCAGGCCTTTCATCGCCTGCGACACCGGGTCGTCGCCCTGCGTCAGCCCATAGGCCGAAAAGCCCATCTTCGCCGCCGTCTCTTCGCGCACCGCGTCGGTCTGAGCCTGGATGATGCGGGCCGGGTTGCCGACCGCAGTGGCACCCGGCGGCACCGGCTTCAACACGACGGCATTCGAGCCGACGCGGGCGTTGTCGCCGACGGTGAAGCCGCCGAGCACCTGCGAGTTGGCGCCGACGATGACGCCGCGGCCGAGCGTCGGGTGGCGCTTCACGCCCTTGCCCAGCGAGGTGCCGCCGAGAGTGACGCCCTGGTAGATGGTGCAGTCGTCGCCGACCTCCGCCGTCTCGCCGATCACGACGCCCATGCCATGGTCGATGAAGACGCGCCTGCCGATGGTGGCGCCCGGGTGGATCTCGATGCCGGTGAAAAAGCGAGCGAGTTGCGAGATCCAGCGCGAAAGCCAGTGAAAGCCGCGCTGTCGCCACCAGGCTGCGTGCCGATGAAAGCCGATGGCGTGCAGACCGGGATAGCAGGTCAGCACTTCCCAGCCGGAGCGCGCCGCGGGGTCGCGCTCGAGGATGCAGGCGATGTCTTCACGCAGGCGATCGAACATGCTTTCAGTTTAGCGGCGATGCTTCTCCACTGCTCGCGCGACACCCCGCAGGATGTGGACCTCCTCGTCGCTCAGCGTGCTGCGGTTGACCAGCCGGTGCAACCTGGCCATCAGCTTCTTCGGTGCTGCCGGATCGAGAAAGCCGATCGTCTCGAGCATCTGCCGCCAGTGCTCGACCAGACCGCGAACGGCGACAGCGTCGGCCAGGTGCGAAGCGGTCTGGCGCGGTGCCGCACCGAAGCCTCCGCAGGCCTGGCGCCAGTCGTAGGCGATGAGCTGCACTGCTTGCGCAAGATTGAGCGAGCCGTAGGTGGGGTCGGTCGGGATCGTGAGGCAGGCATGGCAGGCATAGACGTCGTCGTTGCCGAGGCCGAAGCGCTCCGAGCCGAACACGAACGCAAGTCGCTGGCCGCTGCCCGCGAGCTCGGCGAAGAGCTGCCGCGGCGCCCGGTTCGGCGGGCCGAAGTCGCGTGCCGTCATCGCCGTGGCGCAGGCGAAGGTGACGCCGTCGAGCGCTTCCGGCAGCGACCCGACGACGCGCGCATCGGCGAGCACGTCGGTGGCGCCGCTGGCCATGGCGACGGCCTCGTCGCGCTGAAGCACGTCGGCCCAGCGCGGGGCCACGAGGACGAGGTCGCGAAAGCCCATCACCTTCATTGCACGCGCCGCCGCACCGACGTTGCCGGCGTGGCTGGTGCCGACGAGGACGAAGCGGGTGGAGTCGATGGCCATGCAGCGGATAAAATGAACTTATGTCATTTTGCGGCCCCGGCCGACGCCCATGTCGCAAGCGCTGCACCCCATGCTCAACACCGCCATCAAGGCGGCTCGCAGCGCCGGGGCGATCATCAACCGGGCCTCGCTCGATCTCGATCGGCTCCAGGTCAACACCAAGGCGCCGAACGACTTCGTCACCGAGGTCGACCACGCCGCCGAAGCGGCCATCATCGACACGCTGCTCGGTGCCTACCCGGGCCACGGCATCCTTGCCGAGGAGTCGGGCAGCGCCCGCGGCGCTGCCGACAGCGAGTTCGTCTGGATCATCGACCCGCTCGATGGCACGACCAATTTCATCCACGGCCTGCCGACCTACGCGGTATCGATCGCATTGGCGTTTCGCGACCAGGTCCAGCAGGCCGTCGTCTACGACCCGGCGCGCAACGACCTCTTCTTCGCCTCGAAGGGTCGTGGCGCCTTCCTCAACGACAGGCGGCTGCGCGTCTCGAAGCGCACGCGCCTGGCCGACTGCCTCGTCGGCACCGGCTTTCCGTTTCGCAAGGGTGATGACTTTGCGCGCTACATGAAGATGTTCGAGACCATGATGCAGAGCTGCGCCGGCATGCGCCGGCCCGGTGCCGCGGCGCTCGACCTCTGCTACGTGGCGGCCGGCTGGTACGACGGCTTCTTCGAGAGCGGTCTCAGCCCCTGGGACGTCGCCGCAGGGTCGCTGATGGTCACCGAGGCGGGCGGCCTGGTCGGCAACTTCACCGGCGAGGCCGACTTCCTGCATCAGCGCGAAGTCGTCGCCGGCACGCCGAAGATCTATGGTCAGATGGTGACGATGCTGACTCCGTATTCCAGCCTGGCCGGCGCAGCCAGTGCGGCGGTTGCCGGCACGGCCCCGGCCGCCGGCTGAGCCCGGCCGAGAGGCAGCAATGGGTGCAGCGGGCGCGTTGAGCGCGACCGAGCCCACGAGTCACACGCCCATGATGCAGCAGTGGATGCGCATCAAGGCCGACCATCCCGACACGCTCCTCTTCTACCGGATGGGCGACTTCTACGAGCTGTTCTTCGACGATGCGAAAAAAGCGCACCGCCTTCTCGACATCACGCTGACGACGCGGGGCCAGAGCGCCGGCGTGCCGATCTCAATGGCCGGCGTGCCCTATCACGCCGCCGACGCCTACCTCGCCCGGCTGGTCCGCCTCGGCGAATCGGTGGCGATCTGCGAGCAGGTCGGCGAGGTCGGCGCCACCAAGGGGCCGGTCGACCGCAAGGTGGTCCGCATCGTCACGCCGGGGACGCTGACCGAAAGCGACCTGCTGGCCGAGAAGAGCAACGCCGTCCTGCTCGCCGTCGCCGTCGAGGGCGACCGCTTCGGCCTGGCGTGGACGGCCCTGTCGCAGGGCGAGATCGGCATGGCCGAGTGCACGGGCCGCGAGCTGCCGGGCTGGCTGTCACGGCTGGCGCCGGCCGAGGTGCTCGCCGCAGGCGACCTGCCCGAAGCCGGCCTCGACCGTGCGACAACGACGCTGACGCATCGGCCCGCGTGGCAGTTCGAGACCGCACTCGGCCATCGCAAGCTGTGCGCGCAACTCCGCGTCGCCTCGCTCACCGCCTTCGGTGCCGTCGAGCTCGCACTCGGCCAGGCCGCCGCCGGTGCGCTGCTCTCGTACGCCGAGCACACGCA
>JAYTYH010000472.1:0-3959 GCA_043742485.1 Rhizobacter sp. | reverse complement strand
CCGCGGCGCTGCCCACCGGAATCGTGTTGATGGCGACCTTCGCCATCCTGCGCATGCTGCGACTCACCAGCCGGCGCGACGCGCTGGTGGCGCTCGCAGTCGTCGCCGTCGTCGTCGCGGTCTTCTGGCTGCTCGGGCCTTCGCTCACGAAGCTCGGGCGCTGGAACCTGGTCGTGTTCTTCGTCGGCGTCGCCGGCGGCGCGGTGCTCGCCGGCATCCCGATCGCGTTCGCGTTCGGCCTCGGCACCTTCGGCTACCTGGCACTCACCACGCATACGCCGCTCACCGTCGTCGTCGGCCGCATGGACGAAGGCATGTCGCACCTGATCCTGCTCGCGGTGCCGCTCTTCGTCTTTCTCGGCCTGCTGATCGAGATGACCGGCATGGCGCGGGCGATGGTCGCCTTTCTCGGCAGCCTGCTCGGCCACGTCAAGGGCGGCCTTTCGTACGTGCTGGTCGGCGCGATGTACCTCGTCTCCGGCATCTCGGGCGCGAAGGCCGCCGACATGGCGGCCATCGCTCCGGCGCTGTTCCCGGAGATGAAGGCACGCGGCGCCGACGAAGGCGATCTCGTCGCCCTGCTCGCCGCCACCGGCGCCCAGACCGAGACGGTGCCGCCAAGCCTGGTGCTCATCACCATCGGCTCGGTGACCAGCGTCTCGATCGCGGCGCTCTTCACCGGCGGCATGCTGCCGGCCCTGGTGCTCGGCCTCGTGCTCTGCGTCGTCGTGCGCTGGAAGGCACGCCACGAAGATCTCAGCGGCATCGTGCGGGCGCCAGGGCGCATGGTGGCGCGCCTGCTCCTGATCGCGTTGCCGGCGCTGGCTCTGCCCTTCGTGATCCGCGCCGCGGTGGTCGAGGGCGTGGCGACGGCCACCGAGGTCTCGACCATCGGCATCGCCTACGCGATCATCGCGGGCCTCTTCATCTACCGCCAGTTCGACTGGCGCCGGTTGCTGCCGATGCTCGTCGCCACGGCGTCGCTGTCGGGCGCGATCCTGCTCATCATCGGCACCGCGACGGCGATGGCCTGGGGCCTGACGCAGTCGGGCTTCTCGCGCCTGCTCGCCGAGGCGATGGCGGCCCTGCCCGGCGGCGTGCCGATGTTCCTCGCCGTCTCGATCCTCGCCTTCGTGGTGCTCGGCTCGGTGCTGGAAGGCATCCCGGCAATCGTGCTGTTCGGACCACTGCTCTTTCCGATCGCGCGCCAGCTCGGCGTGCACGAGGTGCACTACGCGATGGTCGTCGTGCTGTCGATGGGCCTCGGCCTGTTCTCGCCGCCGCTCGGCGTCGGCTACTACGCAGCCTGCGCGATCGGCCGCGTCGACCCCGACAAGGGCATCCGGCCGCTGGTCGGCTACATGCTGGCGCTGCTGGCCGGCGTGATCGTCGTCGCCGCGTTTCCGTGGCTGTCGACCGGCTTCCTGTGACGCGCGCCGCGTCTCGCGCCGCTACGCCTTCGGCCGCTTTGCCAGCAGCGCATTGCCCGAGCGCGATACGGGCTTCCTGCCCAGAAGCGTCGAGATGAACTCCGCCGCGTCGACGACGCCGTCGATCGACACACCGGTCTCGATGCCGAGGCCGTCGAGCAGGAACAGCACGTCCTCGGTGGCGACGTTGCCGGTGGCGCCTTTCGCGTAGGGGCAGCCGCCGAGGCCGGCGACGCTGGCGTCGAAGGTGGCGATGCCGACTTCGAGCGCGGCGTAGACGTTGCTCACGCCCTGCGCGTAGGTGTCGTGGAAATGGCCGCTGACCTCGGCGATCTCGAAGTGCCGGAGCGCCCGCTCCAGCGCCGCCTGTACCTTCTTCGGCGTGCCGACGCCGATCGTGTCGGCGATGCCGCAGTGGTCGACGCCGATCTCCTTCATGAGCCGCACCACACGCTCGACCTCGTCGGCTGTGACTTCGCCCTGGTACGGGCAGCCGAGCGCCACCGAGACGGCGCAGCGCACCTTGATGCCATGCGACTTCGCCGCCGCCACCACCGGCCGGAAGCGCTCGACGCTCTCGGCGATGGAACAGTTGATGTTCTTCTGGCTGAAGGCCTCGCTGGCCGACGCGAACACCACGATCTCGTCGGGCCACTGCGACCGGGGCGCCGACAGGGCGGTGTCGAGGCCCTTCATGTTCGGCGTCAGCACCGAGTAGTGCACGCCGGTGCGGCGCACGATGCCGGCCATCACCGCCGCGTTGTCGGCCATCTGCGGCACCCACTTCGGGCTGACGAAGCTCGTGACCTCGATCTCCTTTAGGCCGGCCGCCTGCAGCCGGTGCACGAGCTCGATCTTGACGGCCGCATCGACCGGCTCCTTCTCGTTCTGCAAACCGTCGCGCGGGCCGACGTCGACGAGGGTGACACGGGCAGGCAGTGCACTCATCGCTGGACTCCGATCCGGGGGGTTGGCGCTGGCGCAGACGCGCCGCCACGCGGGCGCGCGAAGATGCCGCGCAGGAATCGCCACAGCACGACGACGGTGGCGACCATGGCGACGACGCCGACCGCCAGCACCGCGAAGAAGGCAAGCGGATGCGCCCAAGACAGCCACAGCGCCAGCGGCACGAAGCCGTCGCCGAGCAGCGACAGAGCGACGTTGGAGAACGGCTCGGGCGAGGTGTTGGCGGCCGCCCGCGTCGTCGCCTTGGCGACGTGGCTGGTGGCCGCCAGCGTGCCGCCGAGCAGCGCCGCCGCCGTGACCCATTGCGCTGGCTCGCCGCCGAACGCCGCCGCGGCCAGCGCCGCGCCGGCCGGGATGCGGATGAAGGTGTGGACGGCGTCCCAGGCGGTGTCGAGGCCGGGGATCTTGTCGGCGAAGAACTCGACGACGAGCATGACGCCGCTGGCGCCCAGCAGCCACGGGCTCTCGAGAATGCGCAGGCCGCTCGGCAGGTCGACCCAGCCGAGCCAGCCGGCCAGCCCGGTCAGGAAGACGACCAGGTAGAGCCGCAGGCCGCTGGCCCAGCCGAGGCCGGCGGCGAGGGCGGCGAGCTGCGTGAGGTCGAGGTTCATGGCGCGTCGTCCACCGGCGCTTCGACCCACGAAGGCTTCCTCTTCTGCAGGAAGCTCGCCAGGCCTTCGCGGCCTTCGGCGCTGGCGCGGATGTCGGCGATGCGCGCGGCCGTGTCGGCGCGCAGTTCGGCCGTGATCTCGCGGCCGGCGATGTCGTGCACCAGCTTCTTGCAGGCGCGCGTCGCCATCGGGCCGTTGGCGACTATTGCCGCGACGATGCGGTCGGTGGTGGCGTCGATCGCATCGGCGGCGCAGACCTCGTGCGCGAAGCCCATCGCCCTGGCCTCGACGGCGCCGAAGCGCTCGGCCGTGACGAAGTAGCGGCGCGCGGCCTGCTCGCCCATGGCGCGCACGACGTAGGGGCTGATCGTCGCCGGCAGGAGACCGAGGCGTGCCTCGCTGAGCGAGAAGGTGACCGGCTCGGCGACGACGCGCACGTCGCACACCGCAGCCAGGCCCATGCCGCCGGCATAGCAGTCGCCGTGGATGCGCGCGACCACCGGCACCGGGCAGCTGTACATCGCCCAAAGCATGTCGGCGAGGCGGCCGGCATCGGCGTGGTTCTGCGCCCAGGTGGTGTCGGCCGCCTCGCGCATGAAGGCGAGGTCGGCGCCGGCGCAGAAGGCCTTGCCGTGGCCGCCGAGCACGATCACGCGCAGGTCGGCCTCGGCCGACAGCGTCGTGAAGGCGTGTGCGAGCTCACCGATGAGGACGCCGTTCATGGCGTTGCGGATCTCGGGGCGGTTGAGGAAGACGCGCGCGACTCTGGGGTCGCTGCGCTGCAGCTCGAGCGTCTGGTAGTTCATGGTCCGTCGCCTCAGTAGCGCTTGGCGACTTCGTCGAGCATCACCTCGGTGGCGCCGCCGCCGATGGCGAGGATGCGGGCATCGCGCCAGAGCCGCTCGATCACCGTGCCGCGCATGTAGCCCATGCCGCCGTGGAACTGCTGGCA
>JAYTYH010000471.1:0-2923 GCA_043742485.1 Rhizobacter sp. | reverse complement strand
GAGGTGGCCGACGACGCCGTTGACCTTGGCATCGACCAGCTTGTTGGCGACCGCTGTGCCCTGCTTCGGATCGCCTGCGTCGTCTTCGGCGAGCAGCTCGAACTTGGCCTTCTTGCCGCCGATCATGACGCCCTTGGCATTCAGCTCGTCGATGGCCATGCGGGCCCCGTTCTCGTTGTCCTTGCCCAAGTGGGCGATAGACCCGCTCGTGGGACCGACGTGGCCAATCTTGACGACCAGGTCCTGGGCCGACGCGGTGCCAGCAAAGATCATGGCAGCCGCTGCGGCGATCAGGTTCAGTTTGACTTGCATTCAATACCTCCGGTTTGGAATGTGATCGGGTCGGCCAGGGCACGCCCGAAGCGCGAGACGATAACGCAAAGGAGAGCCCGCCCGCATCGGTACTTGTGCCGTCAACCTGCTGATCGACGCCCCGTGAAGTGGCTCGACGCTACCGTTTTCGACCCAGCTCGTGCGCCACTGATCGGGCGACGACATCGCGCAGCGCAGAGGTGAGTTCCTTGCGTGCGTCTCGCACCAGCGCGTCGGAGGCGCGCGCCAGAGCCGGGGCCAGGGCTTCGCGCAGGCGAACCTCGAGCACCATGTCTATTTGCTTCTGCACGTCGGCCAGGACACGCTGGGTGAGCTCGGCTTCGCTGATCGCTGCAGCCATGGTTGCGGCCGGAGCGACCGGCGGCGTGGCGGCTTGAAGCGGTGCGGCCGCGGCGATGGCCAGCACCGGCGTCGCCGCTGCTGGTACCTCCACGGCAACCGCCACCGGTGCCGCGGTCGTGGTCGTGGTCGCGGTCGCGACACTCGGCCATGGCACGACCTCCGTCAGCGTCGGGATGCTTCCCTGTGGCGGACGGCCGGTGCTCATGCGACGCCATTCATGTGAAGGCACTCACGCGGCGCCAATCTCGTGGCGCTTGATCGCATAGCCGCGATCGGCGTACGTCTTCCAACGCGACCTCGCGGTCGAGCGGTCGGCGTCTGCAGTCGAAACCACTTCGTAGAGCCGGGCGAAGGTCTCGAAGCCGATGGGCACGCCGTCGCCGAGATTGAGCAAGGCCTCGTGGCGTGGCGCGTCGAGCGGCTCGGCGCTCAGCCAGACGGTGGCATCGACGAGCCGAGCCGGAACCTCGGCCTGGCGCTCGGCCCACGTGTGGGCGACGAACTCGACCGGCGCAAAGGCCCAGAGTTGACGATCGAAGGCCATCAGGGTTTCATGGCTGCCTGTGACGGCGAGTGCCACGCCCTGTCGCTGCGCCTTGCGTGAAAGCCGGCAGGCATAGTCGACGCGGTCGGCGACGTTGAAGTAGAAGTTGATTTCCGTCATGGTCAGCCGGCCCGATGCGCGCGCTCTAGCACTCGGTCACGGCAGCGACCGGCTCACTTCGCGTAGCCGAGCACGAAGTGGGTCAGCAGGCCGACGGGCCGGCCGGTGGCGCCCTTGTGCGCCCCCGACTTCCAGGCCGTGCCGGCGATGTCGAGGTGAGCCCATGGGTACTTGGACGTGAAGCGGCGCAGGAACATGGCCGCCGTGATGGCGCCGCCGGGCCGGCCGCCGACGTTGCCCATGTCGGCGAAGTTGCTCTTCAACGCCTCGTCGTATTCCTCGTCGAGCGGCATCCGCCAGCAGCTGTCGAGCGCGGCGGCGCCGGCCACCTGCATCTGCGCCGCGACGGCGTCGTCGGCCGTGAACAGGCCAGAGTGATGGTGGCCGAGCGCGACCACGCAGGCGCCGGTCAGGGTCGCGACGTCGACCACGACGGCCGGCTTGAAGCGCTCGGCGTAGGTCAACGCGTCGCAGAGGATGAGGCGGCCTTCGGCGTCGGTGTTGAGCACCTCGATCGTCTGCCCCGACATGCTGGTGACGACGTCGCCCGGCTTGACGGCGGTGCTGCTCGGCATGTTCTCGCAGGTCGGTACGATGCAGACCAGGTTGAGCTTCGGCTTCAGCGCTGCGACGGCGGCCAGGGTCCCGAGCACGCTCGCGGCACCACACATGTCGAACTTCATCTCGTCCATGTCGCCGGCCGGCTTGATTGAGATGCCGCCGGTGTCGAAGGTGATGCCTTTGCCGACAAGGACGATCGGCGCCTGCGACTTGGCAGCGCCGTCGTAGCGGGCGACGATGAAGCGCGGCGGCTCGGCGGAGCCCTGGGTCACCGCGAGGAACGAACCCATGCCGAGCTTTTCGATCGCCCTGCGGTCGAGCACCTCGACGTCGAGGTCCCATTCCTTGCCGAGCTTCTTGGCCTGCTGGCCCAGCCAAGTCGGTGTGCACTGGTTGGCCGGACGATTGCCGAACTCGCGAGCCAGCGTCACGCCCGAAGCGATCGCCGTACCGCAGCGCAAGCCGTCTTGAACCGCCTTGGCCTCTGCCTTCTGGCAATAGAGCGTGATCGAGGTCGGTGCCCATGGCGCCGGCGCACTCGGCTTGCTGTGCGTGTAAAGATAGATCGCATCGGCCGCGGCGGTGACGAGCGCTTCGGCGTGCTCGGCGCCGATCACGGCAGCGTTTGCGAGGGCGACGCCGATGGTCTTGGCACCGCTCGACTTCAGGCTGCCGAGCG
Organism: Rhizobacter sp.; assembly: GCA_043742485.1. GTDB lineage: Bacteria > Pseudomonadota > Gammaproteobacteria > Burkholderiales > Burkholderiaceae_C > Schlegelella_A. The sequence continues at coordinate 344 of JAYTYH010000471.1, read as the reverse complement.
CCAGCGCGACCGCTGCCTTGAACGCTTTCGCCGTCGCGTCCGCGGCCACTGCCACCGCGACACGCCTGGCGGCGATGCCGGCAGGCTTGTACACGTAGAGCGTTTTGCCTTTCTTCAGCATCAGATCGCCATCGTCAACTGCCTCCGCGACAAGACGCGCCAGTGGCGCCGCGAGAGCAGGATCGGCGGTCGTTCCGATGACGAGAACGAGGGCGTCGACTTCGATGTCGGCGAGGCTGGCCGGTGCGGCGATCTGATGACGAAAGTCCATAATTCTCCGAGCTACAAAGCAACCGACCATGTTATTCGATTCCTCCCTGCGCCGAGAGCTGGCGCGCAACTTC
>JAYTYH010000470.1:0-5818 GCA_043742485.1 Rhizobacter sp. | reverse complement strand
GATTCGACCGCAGTCCGATGTTCACCGGCGTCATCGAAGGCGTCGGCCCGCGCTATTGCCCGAGCATCGAGGACAAGGTCAATCGGTATGCCGGAAAGTCGTCTCACCAGATCTTCCTCGAGCCCGAGGGTCTGACGACGCACGAGGTCTATTCCAACGGCATTTCCACGTCGCTGCCATTCGACGTGCAGATCGAGACCGTTCGCTCGATCGCCGGTCTGGAAAACGCGCACATCGTCCGACCAGGCTACGCCATCGAATACGACTACTGCGACCCAAGAGCTTTGAAGCCGAGTTTCGAGACGCGATCCATTGCCGGGCTTTTCTTCGCCGGTCAGATCAACGGCACGACCGGCTACGAAGAGGCCGCCGCACAGGGACTTCATGCCGGCGTCAATGCAGCGCTGGCGTCGCGCGGCACACCGGCGTGGGTCATCGGGCGTGACGAGGGCTATCTTGGGGTTCTGGTCGACGACCTCGTCACCAAGGGCGTGACCGAGCCGTACCGCATGTTCACGAGTCGCGCCGAATACCGTTTGCAGTTGCGTGAGGACAATGCCGACATGCGCTTGACCGAGGCGGGCCGCAAGCTCGGCCTGGTCGACGACGTGCGCTGGGCCGCATTCTCCAGAAAAGCCGAGTTGGTTTCACGTGAAACAACCCGGCTCTCGGCAACGCGAATTGGGCCAATGCCGGCGAGCGCGAACCGTCCCGAGCTGGCCCGCGATTACAGCCTGCTCGACTTGCTGCGTCGGCCGGACGTGACTTTCGACGATGCCGTCGCCTGGTCGACCGGCGTCGCGATGGTGACTTCCAGGTCAGCGCTCCGCCTCGACGTAGGTCGGATGCTGGCCGATCAGGTTATCGAGCAGATCGAAACGGGGACACGCTACGCCGGCTACATCGAGAGGCAGGCCGACGAGGTCGCCCGGGCGGCTCGCGCCCAGCAACAGTTGGTTCCCCCGGGCTTCGACTACGGCAACGTGCGCGCGTTGTCGTTCGAGGCCCGTCAGGTACTGACGAAGCGCCGACCCCAGACCATCGGCGATGCGTCACGATTGCCGGGCATCACGCCGGCGGCGGTGTCGCTCTTGCTCGTCCATCTGAAAAAGCATCGTCACCTCGCGGACAACTCGCTCGAACATGCGCCGGCTACCAGCGATGTTCAGGCGTGAGCGCGATCGCGGCTGCGAACGGCGTCGGCGGCTCGACGCTTCGCTCGGTGCTGGACGGCGCCATCAGTCAGCTCGAACTCGACCTCGACGAGACGCAGCGCCAGAAGTTGTTGAAGTACATCGAGCTGCTTTCACGATGGAACCGCACCTACAACCTCACAGCGATCCGGGACCCGCACGAGATGCTGGTTCAGCACGTCATCGACTGCCTTGCATTGATTTCGCCGCTCCGATTTGAAACGGTGGCCACCGCTGGGCGGCGCGTGCTCGATGTCGGCAGTGGTGCGGGGCTGCCCGGTGTCGTGGTCGCCATCGCTGCGTCCGAGTTCGATGTCGTCTGCGTCGACAGCGTCGGCAAGAAAACAGCGTTCGTCAGCCATGTCGCACAGCAGCTCGAGCTCGCGAATGTTCGTGTCCAACACGAGCGTGTCGAGAAACTGTCCGGTCGATTCGATGTCATCACGAGCCGCGCTTTTTCGTCGCTGCCGTCGTTCCTGGAATCGACCCGACATCTCCTCGACCCGACCGGGGTTTGGCTGGCGATGAAGGCAAAGCGCCCGACACGCGAGCTAGAGGAGTCGGCCTCGCCCGAACTGCTGTTTCACGTGGAACAACTTCACGTGCCCGGATTGATTGCGGAGAGATGTCTAGTCTCCGTGCGCCTCGCGCCGATTGCAAGTGCCAACTAGCGGGTGTCTCATGAGTCGAATATTCTGCATCGCGAACCAGAAGGGCGGAGTCGGAAAGACGACGACCACGGTCAATCTTGCGGCCGGTCTCGCACGCCTCGGTCGCCGCGTGCTCGTTGTCGATCTCGACCCGCAGGGCAACGCGACCATGGGTTCGGGAGTCGACAAGCGCGCGCTCGATCTCAGCGTGTACGACGTGCTGCTCGAAAACGCCACCATCGCCGAATCGAAGCAGGCGAGTCCCCGAGGCGGTTACGACGTCGTCGGCGCCAATCGCGAGCTGGCTGGCGCCGAGGTCGAGCTGGTCGGGCTCGAACGCCGGGACAAGCGGTTGCGCTCGGCCCTCGAGGCTGCCGCCGATGCCTACGACTTCGTCCTCATCGACTGCCCACCGAGTTTGAGCCTGCTGACGCTGAACGGCCTTGCCAGCGCCCACGGCGTCATCGTGCCGATGCAGTGCGAGTATTTCGCTCTCGAAGGCCTCTCCGATCTTGTCAACACCATCAAGCAGGTCCACGCCAATCTCAACCCGGCACTCGAGGTCATCGGCATCCTGCGCGTGATGTTCGACGCCCGCATCACGCTGCAGTCGCAGGTCAGCGAGCAACTGAAGGCGCACTTCGGCGACAAGGTGTTCGACACCGTGATCCCGCGCAACGTGCGGCTGGCGGAGGCGCCGAGCTACGGCGTGCCCGGGCTGGTCTTCGATCCCGCCTCCAAGGGCGCGCTGGCCTTCATCGAATTCGCCCGCGAGATGGCGGCACGAGTCGATGCGATGCGTGCACCGGCGGCCGCCGCAGCAGCGTGACGAACGCGGTCTTCGACCCGGCGCTGCTGGCGCGCATCGAAGATGCCGGCATCAACGCCAGCGCGCCTGCGCAGCAGCGCTGGATCGACGGCTGGCTGGTTCGCTTCGCGCGGGGCAAGGCCAAGCGGGCGCGCTGTATCCAGACCGTGGCATCGGGCCGCATGACGGTGGCCGACAAGCTCGCGCACTGTCTGCCGATCTACGCTGCGGCCGACTTGCATCCGTATGTGCGCATCACGCCGTTCTCGCTGCCCGAAGGGCTCGACGATGCGCTCGCAGCGGCCGGCATGGAGCGGGTCGACGACACCCGCGTCATGGTGGCGCCGGAGATCGCCGCGGTCCTGGCGGCGAATGCGGAGAAGCCGCAAGAGCTTCGCAGCGCCACCGACCACATCGACCGCAGCGACGCCGCCGGCTTTGTCGAGTGGATCGGCGCGGCGCGCGGCTCCAGCGCCGAAGAGTGCCGGGCGCACCTCGACCGCGTCGAGCGCTCGCCGGTGCCGCACCACGCCCTGCGCATGCGCGATGGGGCGGGCGCGGCGATCGCCGGCGGGCAGGTGGTGATCGAGGCCGACATCGCCGGGCTCTACGACGTCTTCACGGTCGAGAGCGAGCGTGGCCGCGGCCATGCCGCCGCGGTGTGCCTGGCGCTGCTGCGTCTCGCCGCTGCGGAAGGTGCACGGGTCGCCTACCTGCAGGTCGATGCCGGCAACGCCGCCGCCCGCAAGGTGTATCACGGGCTCGGATTCGCCGACGGCTACGCTTACCACTACCGCTCGCCGCCGGCCGCCTGAGCCGCCGGCGACGGCTCAGAGCCCGGTGACCTCGTCGAGCCCGAGGTGGATGTTCATCGACTGCACGGCGGCGCCGCTGGCACCTTTGCCGAGGTTGTCGAGCCGGCACATGAGCACCGCTTGCGTCTCGCTCGCGAAGACGAAGAGGTCGACGCGGTTGGTGTCGTTGCAGGCCTGGACGTCGAAAAAGCCCTCGGCCAGCGTCGTCGGGTCGCGCAACGGCATCACGCGCACGAAACGCTCGCCGGCATAACGGGCCTCGAGCGCTGCCTGGAGGTCTTCGGCACGGGCGCCGCGCTTCAAGCTCGAGAGGTGAAGTGGCACGCTGACGGACAGGCCCTTCAGGAAATTTCCCACGATCGGCATGAATACGGGCGGCGTTTCGAGCCGGCTGTGCGCAGTCATCTCGGGCAGGTGCTTGTGGCCGAGCGAGAGGCCGTAGGGCCGGGGCGAGCTCAGGCGCGGATCCGAGGCGCCTTCGTACTGCTCGATCATCTTCTTGCCACCACCGGAGTAGCCGGTGATCGACGTGGCTGCGAGGGCGGCGGCCGACGAGATCAGGCCGGCATCGACAAGCGGCCGCACCAGCAGGATGAAGCCGGTGGCGTGGCAGCCGGGGTTGGCGATCCGTTTCGAGGCGCGGATCCTGGCGCGCTGGTCAGGGGCGAGCTCGGGCAGGCCGAAGACCCAGTCGCTCGCCGTGCGGTGCGCGGTGCTGGCGTCGATCAGACAGGTGGCCGGGTTGGTGACGAGCGTGGCGGCCTCGCGGGCGGCAGCGTCCGGCAGGCAGAGGAAAGCGACATCGGCGGCGTTGAGCAAGCGGGCGCGCTCGGCAGCGTCTTTGCGCAGCACGGGCGCGGCGCGCAGCACTTCGACGTCACTGCGCTGGGCAAGGTATTCATGGATTCGCAGGCCAGTCGTGCCTTCCTGGCCGTCGACAAAAACGCGGGTGGTCATGGTGCTTCCGGCGAGTGAGCGCTCAGCATAATGCAGAGCGCCGGCCGGCGCCGATCCCGCACAATCATTCGATGGCAACGAAAAAACCGAAGGGCCTCGGGCTCGGCCTCGAGGCGTTGCTCGGGCCGCGCGTCGTCGACATCGCCGCTCAGGTCGCGAACGCGTCCGACGGCGAGCCGCACACCTTGCGCCTCGACCAGTTGCAGGTCGGCCGCTACCAGCCGCGCACGCGCATGGACGAGGGCGCGCTCTATGAGCTCGCCGAGAGCATCAAGGCGCAGGGCGTGATGCAGCCGGTGCTGGTGCGCCCCGTTGCCGGTGCGACGGCGAACGGTGCCAGGCGCTTCGAGATCATCGCCGGCGAGCGCCGCTTCCGTGCCGCCAAGCTGGCTGGCCTCGACGTCGTGCCGGTGCTCGTGCGTGACGTCACCGACGAAGCTGCAGCGGCGATGGCGCTGATCGAGAACATCCAGCGCGAGGACCTGAACCCGCTAGAGGAAGCGCGCGGCCTGAAGCGCCTGACCGACGAGTTCGGCATGACGCACGAAGCCGCCGCCCGCGCCGTCGGCCGCTCGCGCAGTGCGGCGTCGAACCTGCTGCGCCTGCTCAACCTGAGCGAGCCGGTGCAGCAGCTCCTGCTCGCCGGCGACCTCGAAATGGGGCACGCCCGCGCCTTGCTGGCGCTCGACGGTGCCCAGCAGATCCAGGGCGCGCACGAGATCGTCGCCAAGATGCTCAATGTGCGCGAAGCCGAGAAGCTCGTCACCAAGCGCAATGCCCAGGCCGGACGGCAGGCGCCCTTGCTTCGCGCCAAGCGCCAGAAGTCGCGCGACATCGTGCGCATTGAGCAGCAGATGTCCGACCTGCTCGCGGCCACGGTCGAAATCCGCGTCGGCAAGCGGTCGCCGCAGGGCCAGTCGGGCGAGATCGCGATCGCTTTCTCGTCGCTCGACGAGCTGAGTGGCGTGCTCGCCAAGCTGGGCCACGATCCGGCGTAAGGCGCGACGAGCGCGAATGTTCCCAGGCAAGTGCGGAGGAACTTCACGCTCCGCGTGTGGCTGCGTTGCACACGGCGGTCAACGCAGAACAATTTTGGCACGTTGCTTGCTAATCTTCGAACGTCGTCGATCGTGAATTGAACTCGGAAGACCGCGCACATCGCGGCTTCGCGGAGAGCACGATGAACGACCCTTGACCCTGCACCTGTGGGTGGAAAGGAAAGCTCTGATGGCGCCTGCCGGGCTCCATCAGAACTTCCCCGGACGTACCGGACGGCCAAAAGCCTTCGGCGCATCCGCTTCCTCTACGCACAGGAGATTCAGCATGGATGTCATCAGCAACTTCGCCGCGCGCTTCGAGCGCAGCCGTGAAGAAGAGCTGTCGATCGAAGAGTAC
>JAYTYH010000469.1:0-2112 GCA_043742485.1 Rhizobacter sp. | reverse complement strand
GGCGGCGCACGCCGCGCTTCGGCGTCTGAGCCCGATGCGTGACATGACGTGAGCCGTGGCGAGCCGAATCGACAATCAGGGCGCGGGCCGGGGTGCAATTCGATGAACCCGCCGGCCAGTCCCGGCGCGGCCTACCTGCTCGCGCTCGCCGCCCATGCTGGCATCGACGCGGCCGCGGTCGCGCCACCGGCGGATCGCCGGATCGTGATCGAAGGCCGCGTGCTTCGCTACCTCGACTGGGGAGCGGCCGATGCGCCGGCCATCGTGCTGCTGCACGGCGGCGGCCAGTCCGCGCACACCTGGGACGCCTGCTGCCTTCTGTTCGCGCGGCGCTACCGATGTCTTGCGCTGGACCAGCGCGGCCACGGCGACTCCGACTGGGCGGCAGACGGCGCCTACGGTTTCGACGACCACGCGCGCGATGTCGACGGCTTCATCCAGGCGCTGGCGCTGCAGGCGCCGCTGCTGGTCGGGATGTCCATGGGCGGCATCAACGCGATTGCCTACGCGACGGGCCATGCGGCGACACTGCGCGGGCTGGTCTCGGTCGATGTCGGGCCGGAGGTCTGCTTCGAGGCAGTCGAGCGGTTGATGCGCGGGCTCGGCGCGTACCGCTTCTTCGCGACCCCACAAGATGCGGCGATGCGCCTGTCCGGCCTCGGCGCGCGGCGGCCGCGCGCACTGCTGGAGGCAACGCTGGCCCAGAACCTGCGGCAGGACGCCGATCGGCGCTGGACCTGGAAATACGACCCACGCACGCTGAGCGACCTCACGGCTGCCGAGATTCTCGAGCCGCGCCAGGCGCTGTGGGCGCGGCTCGCGACGATCACCTGCCCGGCGCTGGTGATCCGCGGCGCCGACAGCGAGATCTTTGCGCCGGCCGATGCCGAGCGCTTCGCCTGTGCGCTGCCGCGCGGACGCTGCGTGACGGTGCCGTCGGCGCGGCACTCGGTGCAAACCGACAACCCGAAAGGGCTGGCCGCCGCGATCGAGGCGTTCGACGCATGCCTGTGAACGGCGAGTTGCGTGCCACAGGCGCCGGCGCGGCGCTCGTGGCATCCGGTGCTCACCAGCGGTCGAAGGTAGGCGGGCGCTTTTCGTTGAATGCGCCCATCCCTTCCTTCCACTCGTCGCCGCCGACAAGAATCGACAGCGCCTCGATGCCGAAGCGGCGTGCCGTGCGCAGGTCGGAGTCTTCGCTGACGTAGATACTGCGCTTGGACTGCGCGACCGCGCGCGGGCCCAGCTGACGCAGCTCGACGGCGAGGTCGATCGCGGTCTGCAGCAGCCTGTCGCCGGGCACGACGGCCGAGCACAGGCCCCAGCGGTCGGCGGTGGCGGCGTCGAGGTGGGTGCCACGCAGGATCCAGTCAAGCGCCTTGCCGCGGCCGACGTAGCGCAGCAGCTTCTGCACGCCGCCGGCACCGGCGACCGCACCGATCTTCGTCTCTGGCAGGCCGATCTTCGCGGTCTCGGCAAGCACGCGGAAGTCGCACGAAAGCGCGAGCTCGCAGCCGCCGCCGAGCGCGAAACCGTTGACGGCGGCGATGGTCGGAAACCCCAGCTCCTCGAGCCGGTCGAACAGCACCGCGATGCGAGCGAAATACGGGTCGCGCGACGCGAACGGGTCGAAGATCGAGGCCTGCGGGCCGGAGAAGTACCGCAGGTGCGCCCCGCAGCAGAACGCTCGCTCCTGCCCGGTGACGATCAGCGCCCGTGTGCTTTCAAGGTCGACGAGGTCGAGCGCCTGGTCGAACTCAGAGAGAAACTCGTGCGACAGCGTGTTCATCTGGGCCGGCCGGGTCAGCGTGATGCGGGCGACGGCGCGTTCGACCCAATCGAGCGTCAGGGCGCTGCCCGTGAACGTCGGGCCGTCAAAGGAGTTGGGCATGTGTCGGTCTCCGCAGGATGGTCGCGAAAGGATACTGCGCCAGCCCGCCACTGTCAAAGAAAGTGTCCCACCGGTCAGTCACGAGGAAGGTCGGATTTGTGGGTTCTGTCCCACGTATGAAAGCCAAAGCCGGGCGGGAAAATGACCCAGCGGTTAGTTCATTGACCAAATGGATTGACTGCCCTAGGATATGCGGTCGGCCATCGGGCCGGCGCCATGCA
>JAYTYH010000468.1:0-2818 GCA_043742485.1 Rhizobacter sp. | reverse complement strand
ATGCGGGTGATGCCGATGCCGGCCGACGTCAACGGCAACGGCGACATCTTCGGAGGCTGGATCATGGCCCAGGTCGACGTCGCCGGCGCCATCCTTCCGGCCAGGATCGCCAAGGGCCGGATCGCCACCGTCGCCGTCAATCAGTTCGTCTTCAAGCAGCCGGTGTCGATGGGCGACCTGCTCAGCTTCTACGCTCGCGTCGAGCGCATCGGCCGCACCTCGATCACCGTCAACGTCGAGGTCTTCGCCGAACGCAACCCGGCCGAGCTGCATGTCGTCAAGGTCACCGAGGCCAACATCACGTACGTGGCGATCGACGGCTCCGGCAGGCCGCGGCCGGTGCCGCCGCAGTGACTGGGGCCGCGCGTCTTGGCCACCGTCAGGCGAGCAACCCCAGCACGCGCGCGGCCTCGGCTGCGTGGCGGCCGAGCGCTTCGCCGCAGACGCGGTAGACCGGCTCACCCGGGTGGAAGCCGTCGCTCGCCATGACGCCGGCGTGCAGGTCGAGCTCGATCCGGGCGTGCGAGACATCGCTGCGCGTCGCCGCCCAGCGCGCCAGCGCCCGATCGTGGCGGACCGCGTCGCCGCCCATGACGCGGCGCAGCGGCTCCGGCAGCAACGGGAAGCGATGCATCGGCGGCAACGACGCGAAGACGACGTGCTTGGCCAGCCCCTCGCCCAGCAGCCAGTCGGCGAGCGTACGGCGATGACCGACGGCGCGCCCCGCCGGGACCTGGCCGGTGACGTCGTTGACGCCGGTGACGACGACGGCGATGTCGGACGGCGCCGGCGGCTCGGCCCGCAGCAGCGCATGCACGCCGCGCGTCGTCAGGCCGGTGCGGGCGCGCAGCGTCCATGCAACCGGATGGCCGGACTCGCGATGCATGGCACGCACGAGATGACCGGCGACGGCCTGTGCCTGATCGCCGACACCGACGCCCGCCGCCGAGGAGTCGCCGGCAATGAGAATGCGGACGGCGGTGCGCTCGCTGTCGCCGAGCCGGCCCGAGCGGGCGCCAGCGGCTTCGGGCAGTACCGGCGCGCGCCGGCGCGTCGTCACCGCCTGCGCCGGCAGCAACGGCGCCAGCACCAGCTTGAAGGCGAGTGCGGTGGCTGGATGGCCGGGACTGAATGCGCCCGCGACCGCGATCTCAGAACCGCGAGAAATCGGGCTTCCTTTTTTGGAAGAAGGCACTGAAAGCTTCCTTCGCTTCCGGGCTCTGCAGGCGCGCCGCGAACGTCGTGCTTTCCGCGTCGATGGTCTCAAGCACGGCCGCCGAACGGGCCCGCCGGAGCAGCCGCTTGGTCTCGCGCACGGCACCCGGCGGCAGCGTGTTGAAGCGCTCGGCGATGCGGCGGGCATGGCGCACGACCTCGTCGGCCGGCAGGACGGCGTTGGCGATGCCGGCCTCGACGGCGTCGGCGCCGGTGAACGGGTCGCCGAGCAGCAGCTTCTCGGCGGCGCGGACGTTGCCGAGAAGCTGCGGCACGATCAGGCTGGACGCGAACTCTGGCACCAGGCCGAGGCTCACGAACGGCATCGCCAGGCGGGCCTCGTCGGAGACGAAGACGAAGTCGCAGTGCAGCAACATCGTCGTGCCGATGCCGATCGCCGCCCCGGTGACGGCCGCGATCACCGGCTTGTCGCAGCCGAGCAGCGCCTTCATGAACACGATCGCCGGCGACTCCGTGCCGGACGGCCGCTGCGTGAAGTCGTCGATGTCGTTCCCCGACGTGAAGATGCCGGGCTGGCCGGTGATCAGCACCGCGCGCACCGCGCCGTCGGCCATGGCCGCGTCGAGTGCGTCGGCCATCGCCACGTACATCGCCTTCGTCAACGCGTTCTTCTTTTCGGGCCGCGCGATCTCGATCGTCGCGACGCCGTTCACCACACCGGTCTTGATACTCATGTCGTGTCCCTGAAACGGCGCGCGGTCAGACGCGCTCGAAGATGCCGGCCGCGCCCTGGCCGGTGCCCACGCACATCGTCACCATGCCGTACTTGAGGTTGTGACGGCGCAGCGCGTGGATCACGGTCGCGGCTCGGATGGCGCCGGTGGCGCCGAGAGGGTGGCCGAGCGCGATCGCGCCGCCCATCGGGTTGGTCTTCGCCGGGTCGAGACCGACCGAGTTGATCACCGCCAGCGACTGCGCCGCGAACGCCTCGTTGAGCTCGATCCAGTCCATGTCGGCCAGCGACAGGCCCGCATAGCGCAGCGCCGCGGGGATCGCCTCGATCGGGCCGATGCCCATGATTTCCGGCGGCACGCCGCGCGCGGCGAAGCTGACGAAGCGCGCCAGCGGCTTCAAATCAAACTGCTTGACGGCCTTCTCGCTGGCGAGGATCAGCGCACCGGCGCCGTCGCTGGTCTGCGAACTGTTGCCCGCCGTCACGCTGCCCTTGGCAGCGAACACCGGCCGCAGCTTGGCCAGGCCTTGGAGCGACGTGTCGGGGCGCGGGCCTTCGTCGAGAGAGACGGTGCGTGTCGACGTGCCCTGGTCACCGCTGGCGAGATTCGGAAAGCGCGAGACGACGTCGATCGGCGTCATCTCGTCGGCGAACTCGCCGGCCGCCTGCGCCTTCAGCGCCCGCAGATGCGACTCGAGCGCGAAGTCATCCTGCGCCTCGCGACTCACCTTCCACTGCGCCGCCACCTTCTCCGCGGTGATGCCCATGCCGTAGGCGATGCCGACGTTCTCGTCGTGCTCGAAGATCTTGGGGTTGAACGACGGCTTGTTGCCGCCCATCGGCACCAGGCTCATCGACTCGGCGCCGCCGGCGATCAGCACGTCGGCCTCGCCGACGCGGATGCGGTCG
>JAYTYH010000467.1:0-1956 GCA_043742485.1 Rhizobacter sp. | reverse complement strand
ACGCCGTCGACGGCAGCGATGACCGGCTTTTCGAGCCCGACGAACCGCGGCAGCCAGGCCTGCACGTCGCGGATGTTGTCGCGGCCGTCGGCCGCCGTGTGCGGCCCGAACGGCTTGCGCATGCCGGAAATGTCGCCGCCGCCGCAGAAATTGTCGCCGGCGCCGGTGACGACAAGCGCCTTCACCGCCGCATCGCGGCCGATGCGCGGCAGCAGCGCCGCCAGCTCCTCGCGCATCTGCACACTCAGCGGATTGCGCTGCCTCGGCCGGTTCAGCGTCAGCAGCGCGACGCCGTTGTCGCGGACTTCGTACTCGATGGTCTCGAAGCTCATGGGGGCCTTTCGGGTCGATCCGGGCGCCGGATCAGCAGAACGCGCCGTCGGCGTCGCGCGCGCCGCGACCGGCGAAGAAGTCGATCATCAGCCGGTTCACCGCATCGGGCTGCTCGCAGGCGACCCAGTGGCTGGCATCGGGCACGATGCGGCAGCTCACCCGCGGCGACGCCGCTTTGAGGTAGGCGGCGCGCGACGCTGCATCGGGCTGCGGCAGCGGGTCGCGCTCGCCGAGGATGCACAGCACCGGACAGCGCACCGCATGCAGGCTCGGCGCCAGCGTGTCGACGTAGCCGAGGCGGCGCGACTTGAAGCGCGACAGCCTGTGGTTGCGGCGCTGCATGGCCACCGTCAGGGCGTCGATGCGGCCCGGCTCGCCGATCATCAGCAGCTCCAGATTGCGGCGGTGGGCGGCGTCCTTTTCCCCTTCCGAGGCGGTCGAAGGAACGGCCTGCAGCGGCGGGCGCAGCGACGCGCCGGGGGGAAATCCGCCCGGTCCCAGCAGGCAGACGCCCGTCACGCGCTCGGGCAGCCGGGCCGCCAGCCACGCGGCGACCAGACCACCGAAGGAAAAACCGGCCACCATGAACGGCTCGTCCGGCGGCAGCAGCCCGCCTTGCACCGCCGCCAGCACATGCTCGGCGTAGCCGTCGAGGCCGAGATCGAGCGGCACGTCGAGCGACTCGCCCATCCCAGGCAAATCGGGAACCACGATACGGAAGTTCCGCGCCAGCGCCTCCATGTTGCGCAGCCAGTGGGTCCACGAGCCCGTGCCGCCGTGCAGCAAAAGAAGCGGGCGGCCCTGCCCCGCGACGCGCGCGACGACGCCTACGGCGTGCACCGTCCGCACGTCGAGCCGCGGCAACAGGGCGCCCGGCTCGATCGGCGGCAATTCGGCCGCGCCGGCGGACGGGGCAGCGCAGGAAAGTGCATTCATGGAAGTGGTCTCCAGGGCCCGATGCGGTCGCGCCCGCGGGCGACACCTTCCGGCCGGACGAACGGGTCGAAGCGTAGTATTCATCAGCTGCCGGGCTGCATCGTTTCGGCGAGGAAGCACTGTGGCTCGGCCTGTGAACGCCTACTACCACAAACAAAGTCCGACCCGACGATGGCCCTGCTGAAAATGCTCGACGGCAAGCTGCGCCTGCCGGTGATCTGCTCGCCGATGTTCACGGTGTCGTACCCGGCGCTGGTCGCTGCCCAGTGCAAGGCCGGCGTCGTCGGCTCGTTCCCGGCCCTCAATGCGCGCCCCGAGCCCGAGCTCGCGCGCTGGCTGATCGAATTGAAGGCCGAGCTCGCCGCTTACCAGGCCGCCCATCCGGCCAAGCGGGTGGCGCCGTTCGCCGTCAACCAGGTCATCAAGAAAGGCAACGACCGCCTGACGCACGACCTCGAGGTCTGCGCCCTGCACCGGGTGCCGATCACCATCACCAGCCTGCGCGCGCCGAACGAGCTGGTGCAGGAAATTCACGGCTACGGCGGCGTCGTGCTGCACGACGTCGTCAACCTGCGCCATGCGATGAAAGCGCTGGAAGGCGGCGTCGATGGGCTGATCCTGGTTGCCGGCGGCGCCGGCGGGCATGCTGGACGGCTCAACCCGATCGCTTTCGTGACGGAGGTGCGC
>JAYTYH010000466.1:0-9012 GCA_043742485.1 Rhizobacter sp. | reverse complement strand
CAACGGCGGCGCGATTGCGCTGGGCCATCCGCTGGGGGCCAGCGGGGCACGGCTGGCGACCACGGCGGTGAACCAGTTGCACCGCGTCGGCGGTCGCTGTTGGCGAACTGGCCACCGTTGACCTTTTGCCAGGTCCAGACCTTGGGAGGTGTGTAGGCTTCCGAATCGCTCATGCGCTCTCCATGCGAACCCCGGGGCGGGGCGGTGTCGAGCCTATCCGCGTTCGAGCTCGGCCTGCATGTCTTTCATCGGGCACGACGAGCGGGATCTCGTCGATCGAGTCAGCCGAACGATCGTCTCCGGCGGTGCCGATGCGCACTGCGATCACGCAGCGTCGTTGAGTTTCCAGTCGTAGGGCAGGAAACTGATCTCTGCGCGCTGGCCGCGCACCCGTTCGCGGTCGACCTGTGAGTCGGCGAGCGAATCGGCATACCGCGCCATGAAAGCCGGCAGCGACGCGATGCCACGGTGGCCGAGACTGAAGTCGCCGCCATACCAATCGAAGATCTTCGACACCTCGAGGCGCCCGGCGGCGGCGTCGAAACGATTGCGCGTGCGGTCACTCATGAAGCGGAGTGCCTGCTCGTCAAGCTGCCCGTCGAGCCGCTCGGCGACGAAGGCTTCCTCGCGCAATGGCGGGCAGCCGATGCTCGCGCAATTGACGCCGAAGTGCACGCGCGGGTCGTCGAAGCGGCCTCGCTCGCGCAGCATTCCTTGCTCGATGTCGTCGAGCGAGACCTTGCCGCCCAGCAGCTGGATCCACTTTGGTTTCCAGGGGCTGCCGAACACGCTGCCGAGGTCCTTGATCGACGCGAGACCAGGATACTTCGTGAGAATCAGCTCGACCGTGAAGGCGTTGTAGGCGTTGATCAGGAAGGCCATCTGCTGCGGCTTGCTGAAGGCCTTGAGAGCGGCTTCGCTGACGGCAGACAAGCTGTCGCGGTAGGCCTGCAGTGCCGCACGGTCGGCCTTGAAGCCAGCGTAGCGCACTTGAGATGCCTGGCCACTGCGCAGCGGCACGACATGCCTGCGCAACAGTGCTGTCCACGCCGCATGGCCCTGGTCGAAGGTCTGAGCGCGCAAGCCGGATGCGGCCACTGACGCGGCCACACCCAACAGCCAGCGGCGCCGATCAAGCCCGGTCACGCGCGCCCCGAGATGTGGTGACGACTGATGGCTCATGGCCGTTCGTCGAACCAGGGGTTGAGCGGGCGCGAACGAAGAAGATCATTTCACGAGGGGCCGCACGGTCGTGAACCCGCCATCCACCGCGATCACCTGTCCGGTAATGCGCTCGGCGTTGTCGGAGAGCAGCCAGACCATGGTGTCGGCCACCTGGCCGGCCGTCTGGATGCCGCCCAACGGATATTGCCGGCCGGCGCCCTCCCGCATGGCATCGAGCCGAAGCATGCCGGCGGTCATGGGGGTGTCGGTCATGCCTGGCGCGACGGCGTTGACCCGCAAGCCGAGTGACGCATAGGTCGCGGCAGCGCTTCGGGCAAGCGCCTCGATACCGCCCTTCGCCGCGGCGATGGCCTCGTGGTTGGCGACGCCGATGCGCGCCACGACGCTCGAGACCAGCACCGCCGACCCCTGCAATTTCCCCTCGCGCATCGCCGCGATCCAGGCCTGGAGCGCATACACCGCGCTGTCGAGGTTCACGCGCATCACCTCGCGGTACTGGGCTGCGGTCGTCCGGTGCAGCGGCGCGATCAGCGTGCTGCCGACGCAATGCGCGAGCATCGTAGGCACGCCGCCGAGTCCACCGATGCAGGCCTGGATGGCGAGAGCCGCGCCCTCCGCAGTCGCGGTGTCGGCTGCGATGTGCGCGTCGGCTTCGACATCGGCGAGCGCCGCGGCGTCGCGGCCCACCACCGCCACGCGGTGCCCGGAGGCACGAAGACGCGCCGTCACCTCGCGCCCGATGCCGCCACGCGCACCCGTCACGAGGGCGATGCGCGCTGACGCGGTCATGCGCCCCGGCCTTCGCGCGGGCTCCGAATCCTGCCGCAGGCTTCGGAGCGGAACTTCACCGCATCCCAGCTTCGGGACCAACGCTGGCGCCAGGTCATGACGCGTCAGCGCGCCGCGCAGAGCTTGTCCTGCAACGACTGCTCGTTGCCCTTGAAGGCCGTGCTCGCGTGCCGACTGGCCGAGGTTCTCTCCGGCCGAGCGTCATGCCTTTTTGGCCCAGGCGCTGCACCAGCCCTTCGCGGAGACCTGCTTGCCGGCGAACAACGGGCAGTTGCCGACTGCGTCTCCTGCCTTGCCCTGATACAGCGCGCAGGTGGCGCAGGCTTGTCCTGCCGCGTAAGTCGGATATTTCTTGACGTCGGCCTTGGTGGCGTCGCTCACGTAACCGATGGCCACGGCCTGCGGGTCCTTCTCGCTCAGGGCGGCTTGGGCGAAGGCGCGCGAAGTCGCCATCGCGGCTCCGGTGGCGACGAGGCTCATGACAAAGGTGCGGCGGGGCTGGCTGGATACGCTCATGACGGCTTCCTCTCTGAAGTCAATTCGATGCAGGGTTGGCGAGTCCGCCCGTCGACGACGAGCGGGCACGCGATTCTTGCCGGACCTATTTGGGCATCAGTACCGAGTCGATCACATGGATGACTCCGTTGTCGGCCTTGATGTCGGCCGCAATGACCTTCACCCCGTCGACCGTGACGCCGCCGGCCGTGGCGATCGTCAGTTTGCTACCCTGCACGGTCTTGACCTTGCCCGGCTTGATGTACTTCGAAAGGATCTTGCCCGGCACGACGTGATAGGTCAGCACCGAGGTCAGCTTGGCCTTGTCTTTGAGCAGCGCGTCGAGATCCGCCTTGGGAATCTTGGCGAACGCCTCGTCGGTCGGCGCGAACACGGTGAACGGGCCTTTGCTCTTCAGCGTGTCGACGAGGCCGGCCGCTTGAAGCGCCGTGACCAGGGTCTTGAAATTGCCGGCGGCGACGGCGGTGTCGACGATGTCTTTGGCCTGGGCCGAGGCAGCGGCCAGCGCGATGGCGCCGGCGATGAGAAGCTTCTTCATGGGATGTTCCTTCGAGGAGTGGTCAGGCGGGGAGCAGCACCGAATCGATCACGTGGATGATTCCGTTGGTGCATTCGATGTCTGTCTTGACGACGTTCGCCAAGCCGTTCAGCTTGACGCCGCCTTTCGTGCTGATCTTCAGTGCCGCGCCGTTGACCGTTTTTGCGGACTGGCCGTCCATTCCCATGACGTCGGAGGCTTTGACCAAGCCCGGGACCACGTGGTACGTGAGGATCGCGGTGAGCTTAGGGATGTCTTTCAAGAGGCTCTCGACCGTGCCGGCGGGCAGCTTGGCGAAAGCTTCGTCGGTGGGGGCGAAGACAGTGAACGGGCCGGGGCCCTTGAGCGTCTCGACGAGCTTGGCTGCGGTGAGCGCGGCGGCGAGGGTCTTGAAACTTCCGGCGGCGACTGCCGTGTCGATGATGTCGTGCATGGTTTGCTTTCTGAGTGATGGATGAACTGGATTGCTGCTGAACGGGATGTGGTCCGGAACGACCGGCCCGGCGAAGAAGGCCGACTCAGCCTGTGACCAGGCGGTCGTCGGGCGACGAGATACTCGATGCAGGAGGGTGAAGGACTGCGGCGACCGGCCTTGCCACGCCAATACTCTCGAATGACGCGGCCATCGCATCGGCGAGCACGTCGCCGGAATGCCAGGCGGCCTCGACGCCGCCGCCACCGAGCCAGTCTCCGCAGACGCCGAGGCCGAGGCGCTCGTCCCACCAGGCCTCGCCCTCGTCGAAACTGTCGTCGCAATCGAAGACGGGGCTGGCAGGGCTCCAGCGCTGGACGCTGGCGTGATGCCAGCGCCATGGCCGGCCGCTGAGACCCGCGATCGGCAATTGCGCCCGCAGAGCAGCCTGAAGTTCGAGGCTAACGGCGCCCGGCTCGGCGTCCAATCGGCTGGCGCTCCACTCGGCAGTCGCATGAGCGGTCCAGACGGCCAGGCCGGGCGGCGCAGCGCGCGCAGGCGCGCGGTCGTTGCGTCCCACCCAGGCGAGCGGGCCGCGGTCGGGCTCGGCCGCGTCCCACGGCCAGTCGACATCGTCGGTCACGGCCATCAAGGTCCAGCAGGCTTCCATGCGTTTGCCCATGAGCGCGGTGGCCCAGGCGTCCTGGTGTCCGGCCAGCAACACGGCGGCTCGGGCGGGCGGCACGGCAAGGGCCACGTGCTGGAACGGCCCGGCGAGCGGCGCGCCGTCGGATGCCACGTACCAGGCGCCGTCGGCTGCTCGCTGCAGGCGCCGGACATTGCGTTCCAGATGTACGGTCGCGCCCGCCAAAAGGTGGTCGCACAATGCCGGCGCCCCGGTGATGGGAACGAAGCATGGGTCGCATGTTGCCGACCGCGAGGAGTGAACGAGCGGCTGCCATCGGGCGGCATAGCCCTCGGCCACGGAGCGCGCCATGAAGGCCCGGAACCGAGGCCGCACAGCCGTGAAGCATTGCGCGCCATGATCGAAGGTGACCGATTGCGCGATGCCTGCATCGTCCGTCCAGGCGACGTGCCGCGTGGCCATCCGGCCCCCGACGTGTCGTGACTGCTCGAAGACAGTCACGTGCGCGTCGGCGTACCCGAGGCCGTGGCCGCACGAGGCGCCGGCCAGTCCCGCGCCGATCACCGCGACCCGGATCGGTTGAGGATGTGGTTCGTTGTTCGCTGTCGGAAGGGTGGCAGTGGTTTGCATGACGACGCAATCGTAACGGGTTTACCAGAATGAAACGTTTCTGAGACGCTATTAAGGTCATTCATGCGATAATAGCGTTTCAATACTGATTCAGATGGCACACTGCAACATGATCAAGAGCACCGGAAGCACCCTGAGCGAGACGAAAGACAGCAGCGAACCGAGCCCGCGGGCGCAGTTGCGCAGCGGTACCGCGGCACGACTGGCAGGTCTCTCGCCGTCCACGCTTCGCATCTGGGAGCACCGCTACGGCGTGGTCTCGCCACCCAAGTCGCCCGCGGGTCAGCGGGCCTATTCCATGCTCGACGTCCAGCGCCTGCGTCTGCTCAAGCGGCTCACGCTCGAAGGCCATGCGATCGGCACGTTGGCGGGCCTTCCTCATGACGAACTCGTGCGCCTGTCGTCGGGCAACCGCGAGGCGTCGTCTGGAGAGCAAAGGGTGCTCGTGGTCGGCAGTTCGCTGGCGCAAAAACTCGAAGGGCGGCTGCGGCCGTCGGTGGCTCTCGTGTTCGACGATCTCGATCACGCGGAAAAGGACGTGGCGGGATGCGGTGTCGTCGATGTGCTCGTCGTCCACGTCGCTTCACTCCACGCCTCGGTGACCGAGCGCGTTCTCGCGCTTCGGGCCGACTTGCCGGCAACGTCCGTCATCGTGGTCTATTCGTTCGGCGCGGAGTCGGCCGTGGACGCACTTCGCTCCGCCGGCGTGACGGTGCGTCGAGAGCCGGTCACGGGCAAGGAACTGGCGCGGCTGATCGTCGCATCGACGTCACGGCAGCTGCCGGCGCCCGAGTCGAGCGGTGCGCGGCCCGGCCCCAGGCTCTACAGCGATGCCGAACTGGTCTCCCTGGCGGAGACGCCTTCGCGCGTCACCTGCGAATGCCCACGGCACCTGGCCGAGATCGTGACGATGCTGGTGGGCTTCGAGCGTTACAGCGCAGAGTGCCTCTCGCAAAACGACGCCGACGCCGCTCTGCATCGACACCTCCACGACGTCGCCAGCGTGGCACGAACGATGTTCGAGCAAGCGCTCGCGAGGGTGGTCATCGATGAAGGGCTGGTGGTCTAGATTGCCGACCGTGGCCGATCCTCATCTGCGACCGGCGGCGCTGCGACTGGGAGTTGCGGCCGTGCTGCCGTTCGTGGTCGGCGCGGCTGCCGTGCTGCTCGCTCGCGGAGCCATGAAGGACCATGCCGCTGCGGCACTTGGCGCCTACGCCGCCACCGTGGTCTCCTTCCTGGGCGGCATCCATTGGGGCTTCGGCTTTCGGACATCGCAGCCGCCGTCCAGCCTGTTCCTTTGGGGCGTCGTACCCTCGCTCGCCTCCTGGGCCGCCCTGATGCTGCCCGTGGCTGCCGCACTCGCGCTGTACGCCGTGACGCTCTCGGTCTGCTTCCTGGTCGACCGCGTGGTCTATCCGCGCCAGGGCGCCGGAGCCTGGCTCCCTCTGCGCTTTCGACTGACGTTGGTCGCCGTGGTCAGCTGCGTCCTGGGATGCTGGGGACTGCTGAACCCAGTACTTCTTGCGAAGCCGTAAGGCGCCGAGCACTTTGGCTTCGGGTCGCCCAAGGAGATTCTTCAGCAGCCAGGGCTCGAACCGGCGGTGCACCGTGATGACGTAGAAGTTCTTATGGAGGTCCGGGAGCGACACGGTGCCCTCGAAGGCTCAGGATTTCGCGGTGGCCCGGCTGGCGCTGGCCTTGCCAGGCGCAACGCAGCAGGCCGTCTTCGCCTTCGAAAAGGCTGGCCGGCGCCGTCACGCTGCCGTGAAATCGCGCAAGGCTTCCACCGGCACCGGCTTGCCGAGCGCTTCGCCGAGCAAGGCGGCGATGTCGGCGTCGCTCTTGCCGATGCGGCGCAGCTGCCCGATCTCGTCGCCCAGCATGCCGAGAAAGGCAGGCATGGCGAAGGCCTCGGGGCCGAGGCCCATGGCGGTGCGCAGCGCGGCCTGGGCCTTGGCGACGTCTTCGGCGGAGAAGCTCGCCGCGGCCGGCGCCCGGTTGCCGCGCTGCTCCGCCGGCTGCGCCAGCAGGCGGGCGATCTCGTCGAGCAGAACGTCGGCGTCGTCGGCCTTGGTGAGGAAGAGGTCGTAGTCGGCGAAGCGGGCTTGCACCCAATGCTCGTCGAGGGCGGTGTGGATGACGATGCGCACGCCGGCGGTCTTCGGGCTCGCCCGCAGCGCCTGTGCGACCTCGATGCCGCTCATCTCCGGCATCGAGATGTCCATCACGACGAGATCGAAGGGCCGCGCCGACGACGCCACCGTGGCCATCGCCTCCCGGCCGTGCTTGGCCGTGACGACATGGTGGTCCTCGCCCTCGAGCATGAGCTTGAGCACCTCGAGGATGTCCCAGTCGTCTTCGATGACGAGGATGCGGCCGGGCTTGGGCTTGGCTGCGGCGACGCCGGTGACGCGTGACATATCGTTGCGCTTTCGAGTCAGCCGCGATCGTAAAACGAAGGCGGCCGCGGCGTGGGCAAAGCCTTTGAACACCGTCACCGTCCTCACCTTGCTGTTCGACGGCGTCGCCTACGGGATGCTGCTGTTCTTGCTCGCCGTCGGCCTCGCCGTCACGCTCGGCCTGATGAACTTCATCAACCTGGCGCACGGCGCCTTCGCGATGGCCGGCGGTTACGTGACCGTGCTGCTGATGAACCGCGCCGGCGTGCCGTTCCTGGCCAGCCTGCCGCTCGCCTTCCTGGCCACCGCCGCGCTCGGCGCCGTGTTCGAGCGCACGCTCTACCGGCCGATGTACGCCCGGCCGCACCTCGACCAGGTGCTGTTCTCGATCGGCCTCGTGTTCATGGCCGTGACCGCGGTCGACTACGGCGTCGGCTCCATGCAGCAGAACATCCACCTGCCGGCCTGGCTGCAGGGCCGGCTGCCGATCGAAGCGGTGGGCATCGGCAAGTACCGGCTCTTCATCGTCATCGTCTGCGGCGTGCTGACGATCGCGCTGCAGTGGGTGCTGTCGCGCACGCGCTTCGGCAGCCGCCTGCGCGCCGCCGTCGACGACCCGCGCGTCGCCGGCGGTCTCGGCCTCGACGTCGACCGCATCTTCCTGCTCACCTTCGCCGTGGGCTCCGGGCTGGCCGGCCTCGGCGGCGCCCTCGGTGCCGAGGTGCTCGGGCTCGACCCGACCTTCCCGCTGAAATTCATGATCTATTTCCTGATCGTGGTCTCGGTCGGCGGCACCACCACGATCACCGGCCCGCTGGTGGCGGCGCTGCTGCTCGGCATCTTCGACGTCGCCGGCAAGTACTACGTGCCCAAGCTCGGCGCCTTCATCGTCTACGCGCTGATGATCGCCATCCTGGTCTGGCGGCCGCAGGGCCTGTTCACGCGCGCGGGCTCGCGGTGAACCTGAAAAGCGCCATGGACGCGAAGAACGCGGTGACCGCCGGCAAGGTCGCCGCCTCGCTCGCTGCCCGCGGCCGCTGGCGCTGGTGGGAGATCGCGCTCTTCGTGGCGCTGCCGGTGTCGTGGCTGGCGCTGCCCGGCCAGTCGCTGCTGCTCAACGAGATCGCCATCCTGGCGCTGTTCGCGGTCTCGCTCGATCTCGTTCTCGGCTACGCCGGCATCGTCTCGCTCGGCCACGCCGCCTTCTTCGGCTTCGGCGCCTACGCCGCAGCGTTGTTCGCGAAGAACGTGATGCCCGACCCGCTCGTCGGCCTCGGCGTCGGCATCGCCGCCGCCGCCGCGCTCGGCGCCGCCGCCAGCGTCCTCATCCTGCGCGGCACCAACCTGACGCGGCTGATGGTGACGGTCGGCGTCGCTGCCATCCTCTACGAGCTCGCCAACAAGCTCGACTGGCTCACCGGCGGTGCCGACGGCCTCACCGGCGTCGTCGTCGGGCCGCTTCCCACGCCGTTCGGCAGCGTCGAATTCGATCTCGCCGGCCGCACCGCCTACGGCTACACGCTGGTCGTGCTCGCGCTCGTGCTGCTGCTGGCGCGCCGCCTCGTCCACTCGCCGTTCGGCGCCTCGTTGCAGGCGCTGCGCGACAACCGGCTGCGCGCTTCCGCCATCGGCCTGTCGGTAAGCCTGCGCCTGGTCGCCGTCTACACGGTTGCCGCGGCGATCGCCGGAGCCGCCGGCGCCTTGCTGGCGCAGACCGGCGGCTTCGCCTCGCTCGACCTGTTCGACTTCCACCGCAGCGCCGAGGTGCTGCTCGTGCTCGTCATCGGCGGCACCGGCTATCTCTACGGCGGCATCTTCGGCGCCATCGTCTTCAAGCTGCTGCACGACCTGATTTCCGCGTGGACGCCACAGTACTGGACGTTCTGGCTCGGCC
>JAYTYH010000465.1:0-3289 GCA_043742485.1 Rhizobacter sp. | reverse complement strand
CCGGCCTGCTTGAGCAGCTCGGCCATCATCATCGACGCAGTCGGGTCGAGCGGGCTGGGCTTGAGGATGAAGCAGTTGCCGCAGGCGATGGCGACGGGGTACATCCACATGGGCACCATCACCGGGAAATTGAACGGCGTGATGCCGGCGACGACGCCGAGCGGCTGGCGCATCGTCCAGTTGTCGATCCCGGTCGAGACCTGCTCGGTGTAGTCGCCCTTGAGCAGCTGCGGAATGCCGCACGCGAACTCGACGATGTCGATGCCGCGCGTGACCTCGCCCTGCGCATCGCTGAAGACCTTGCCGTGCTCCGACGTGATCATCGCGGCGAGCGTGTCGCGGTGCCGGTTGAGCAGGCCCAGGAAAGCGTTCATGACGCGGGCGCGGCGCAGCGGCGGCAGCTCGGCCCAGGCCGGCCAGGCGGCCTTGGCCGAGGCCACGGCAGCGTCGACGTCTGCGCTCTCGGCGAGCAGCACCTGGCGTGCGACCGCGCCGGTCGCGGGGTTGTAGACGGCACTGCGCCGGGTGCCGCTGCCGGTAGCGGCGCGGCCGCCGATCCAATGGCCGACGTCGTGCGTCGTGGTGAAGGCTTCAGTGGCGCCCATGGCGATTCCTTTGTTGTGGCCGGCGCGCGCCGACAGAGCCCCGAAGTCTAGGCCGCCGCTATGCTCGCCCGATGCGACGCCCCGAGATCACCGCCGAAACCCTGCACGCCAATCAGGCCGACACCTTGCCGGGCCGCTACGGCTTTCGCGTCACCGCGATCGACGAAGGCAGGCTCGACGCCGAGCTCGTCGTCCAGCCGTGGATGCTGGCGCCGAACGGCTTCCTGCACGCCGCCAGCGTCCTGCTGCTCGCCGACACCGCCGCGGGCTACGCCTGCATCGCGCACCTGCCCGAGGGCGCGAAGAACTTCACCACCATCGAGCTGAAGAGCAACTTCCTCGGCACGGTCCGTGAGGGCACGATCCGCGCCGAGTGCCGCGCCGAGCATCTCGGCCACACGACGCAGGTCTGGTCGGCCATCGTCTTCGGGCCGGGCGACAAGCGCCTGGCGCTGTTTCGTTGTACCCAGATGGTCCTAGCCTGAGCATGAACGGACCGAGGCGACCGCCGTCACGCAGCCAGTTGGTGCCCTCGGCGCGGCCGGGGCCGCCAGTGCGGCCGCTCAGCGACGCCGAGATGGCCGAGCTGCAGGCCCTGCTCGACGGCGCTCCCGCCTCGCTCGAGCCACTCGACCTCAGCTCCGTCGACGGCTATCTGTGCGGCGTGATCGTGCAGCCGCAGCCGGTCGCGGAGACCGCGTGGTGGCCGCGCGTGCTCGATGTCGATGGTCGCCCGCCACCGGCCGGCTTCCAGGCCGCGCGGCTGCGCGTCCTCGTCGGCCGCCGTCACGGCGAGCTCGCCGACGCGATCGCGCGCCGACAGTGGTTCGACCCGTGGGTGTTCGAGCTCGAGGCCGAGGCCGACGATGAAGACGAGGGCGACGACGACGGCGCCGCCATCAACGCCGTCTATCCCTGGGTCACCGGCTTCACGCTCGCGCTCGAGACCTTCCCACGCCTGCTCGAACGCGAAGGTCCCGAGGTCAGCGAGCCGCTGGCGTTGATCTATCGCCACCTCGGCGCCGACAACCTCGAAGACGCCGACGAATTGCAAGCGGAGATCGAAGCGCTCGAGCCGCCGGCCGATCTCGCTGCGGCCGTCGAGGAGCTGGTGCGGGCGACCCTCCTGCTGGCCGATGCCGCCGGACTGACGCGGCGCTGACAGCCCGCTCAGATCGTCAGCGGATCCACATCGACCGCCCAGCGCAGGATGCGCTGCCCGGCGCCGCTGCGCACCTGCCGCAAGGCATCGAGCTGCGGCAACCACGCCGCCAGCATGGCCTGCAGCTTCAGCCGCGACGCCGACTCGACCAGCATCTGCATGCGCTCGACATCGGCGACGCGGGCGACGCCGAGCGGCACCGGCGCGTAGACCATGACCGAAGCGGTCTCGGCCAGGCCTTCGGCGACCAGCGCCGCGGCGGCGAGGAAGTCGCGCGCCGCCTCGGCCGTCTTCGCCTCCGCGCGCAGCACGGCAAGGTAGGAGAACGGCGGCAGGCCGGCGCTCTGTCGTTCGGCCAGCTGACTGGCGGCGAAGGCGGCGAAGTCGTGCCTGGCGAGCGCCAGATAGAGCGCGTGCTGCGGGTGCCAGGTCTGCACCCACATCTCGCTCTGCACGCCGCTGGCGGCGTCGCGGCCGGCGCGGCCTGCCGCCTGCATCAGCAGCGAGAACAGGCGCTCGGGGGCGCGGAAATCGCTGCTGAAGAGCGAGCTGTCGGGGTTGACGGCCGCGACCAGGCCGATGCGTCGGAAGTCGTGGCCCTTGGCCACCATCTGCGTGCCGACCAGGATGTCGACCTCGCCGGCGTGGACAGCGCCGAGCTGGGCTTCGAGCGCGCCCTTCTTGCGCGTGCTGTCGGCGTCGATGCGGGCGATGCGCGCTTGCGGCAGCAAGGCGCCCAGCTGCTCCTCGAGGCGCTCGGTGCCGCGGCCGACCGGCGCGATGTCGGGGTTGCCGCAGTCGGGGCAGGCCCGCGGCACCGCTTCGGCGAAGCCGCAGTGGTGGCAGCGCAGCGTCCGGTCCTGGCGATGAAACACGCGCCAGGCGCTGCAGTGCGGGCAGCCGCTCAGCCAGCCGCATTCGCCGCATTGCAGCACCGGCGCATAGCCGCGGCGATTCAGGAAGACCAGGCTCTGCTCGCCGCGCGCGACCCGTTCCTGCAGCGCTGCCACCAGGGCAGGTGCCAGCCCCGGCGCAGCGGCGGTGGCGCCGCTGCGCAAGCCCTCGGTGGCGCGCGGCAGCCGGCTCATATCGACGGTCCGCACCGTCGGCCAGCCGGCTCCACCGATCCGGCTCGGCATCGCCAGCCGCTTGTAGTGGCCGCTCTCGGCGCGCTGCCAGCTCTCGAGCGAGGGCGTCGCCGAGCCCAGCATCACGAGCACGCCTTCGCGACGGCCGCGCCACACCGAGAGGTCGCGCGCCGAGTAACGCGCGCCTTCCTGCTGCTTGTAGGAAGGGTCGTGTTCCTCGTCGACGACGACGAGGCCGAGCCGCGGCAGCGACGCGAACACCGCCAGCCGCGTGCCGAGAACGAGATCGGCGACCCCTTGATGCGCGGCGAGCCAGCTTCGCAGCCGCTGCGCCGGCGTCAGGCCGCTGTGCATGGCGACGATGCGGCGGCTGGCGAAACGCCGCGTGAAACGGTCGACAAGCTGCGGCGTCAGGTTGATCTCGGGCACCAGAA
>JAYTYH010000464.1:0-5692 GCA_043742485.1 Rhizobacter sp. | reverse complement strand
GTGCTTGATGTTCATGTCGGATCGTTTCCTGGGGGTGTCGTTGCGGGCGCCGTGCTCACAGGCCGGCAGCGGCCTTGACGAGGCCGAAGACGCGGGTGTTGTCCATCACGCCGTGGAAGGTGTCGGCGCCCAGGCCCATGGCGCCAAGGAAGACGTCGGCGCCGCCGTGGGTCTCGCTGCCCGAGGGCATCTGCACGACCGCTTCCTGGTGGTAGTTCTTGTCGTACACGGCGGCGTCGGTGAGCGCGGTCATGGCGCTGCGCGCCGTGTTGATCCGGTTTTCGCCGTTGCCGAAGACGAGGTTCGTGAACGGCATGCCGTCGGCGTCGAGCGCGGGCTTCGTCGGGTCGGAGAAGTCGCGCATCAGGCCGAGGATGCCGGGGTTGGCGTCGGTCGTCGGGCCGGTGCGGGCGGCGTAGCCGTTCATCACCAGCGTGTGGTCGTGGTCGGCGGTGACGACGATGAGCGTGTTGGCGAGCGTCGGGTCCGTCAGCCTGGCCTTGGCGATGGCGGCGGTGATGGCGTCGTCGAACGCCTTGGCGTCCTGCAGCGCCTTTCTCGCCAGCGTCGGGTGCAGCGCCTGGTCGATGCGGCCGCCTTCGACCATCAAAAAGTAGCCCTTCTTGTTGGCGCCGAGAACGTCCATCGCCTTGGTCGTCATTTCCGCCAGGCTCGGCTCGGCCGTCGCCGCGCGGTCGATATCGAAGTTCATGTGGCTTTTGTTGAAGAGGCCGAGCAGCTTGGTCGCCGTGGTCGGCACGGCGGCCAGCGCCGTCCTGTCGGTGACGTAGCTGTAACCCTTGGCCATCATCTCGGCGACCAGGTCGCGGCTGTCGCTGCGCGACGAGCCGGCGGCGTCGCCCTTGGCGAGAAAGTGCTGCCAGCCGCCGCCGAGAACGACGTCGACGCCGTCGTTGCCGAGCGCGGCGTTGTAGCCGGCGCCGCCCGGGGCCAGTTGTGCGGCGATGGTGTTCTCGCCGTCGCGGTGGCAGATGTGGGCGTAGGTGGCTGCCGGGGTGGCGTGGGTGACCCGCGTCGTCGTGACAACGCCGGTGCCGCGCCCGGCGGCCTTGGCGAGCTCGAGCAGGGTGATCGCCGGCGTGCCGTTGCCGGTCGCCGGGCAGGTGCTGTCGGCGCCGTTGATGTAGGGCGCGCCAGCCGGCGTCAGGGCGCTGGTGTTGGTCGACATCGAGATGACGTCGTTGTTCATCTTCACGCCGGTCATGTAGGCCGACATCGACGGCGCGCTGTCGGTGACCTGGGCGTCGTTGGAGTAGGTCTTGACGAACGCCGTCTCGGGAAAGGTGTCGATCGCCAGCGAGCCGTCTTCGCCGACCGCATAGATCCGCGCCGCCGTCATCGGCACCATGCCGTAGCCATCGCCGAGAAAGAAGATCACGTTCTTCGGCGTGACCGTGGCCGGCGGCGGCGTGGCGGTCGAAACGATGTTGTCGGAGGAGCCGCAGGCAGTCAGGGAAAAGGTCGCGGCGAGAAGGGCCACGAGTCGGGCGTGTCGCATTCGGAAAGCTCCGTCGTTGAGGTCTCCGCAGAGACTACGGGTCGCCCGTGAAAGCCACGTGACAAGGCAGCGACCGACGACGGCGCCCCGTCGGCCGTCCATCGCTCCAGGAAGTGGCGGCGATGGCGCTGCGGCAGCCCGGCCCGCGGTGCGCTCGAGCTGGCGCCACAGGTTCGCCGCCGGCGCGACGGGCGGCGTCCGAGCACAGGCGCTGCGCCTCGCGGACGTCGGCCTCCGATTCAGCCCAGACGGCTGCCATCCTGAAGCTGGCGTCGACCGATGCCGGAGCTGCCGCGTCCTGGTGGTGGCCGTGCGGTCGTGTGCGCGATGCGGTGCCGTCCATGGTGGCTCCGGAAACGCAGCGGATGCTACGAGCCGGCCGTGTCGGGCTGATGACGATGGGGCGACCGCGTCTGTCGCGAACTCGTCACGAGCGGGTCATCGCAGCTGCCGATAGTGGCCCTGCCTTTCCCCGACCGGAGACCTCCATGAATCACCGACGCGCCCTCGCTGCGCTCGCCCTCGCCGCCGCCGTATCGGCACCCGCCCACGCCGTCGACTTCGCCATCACCGGCAACGGCGCCTGGCACCCGTTCAGCGTCGCGCCGGAGCTTGCGCCGATCGCTTCGCCGTTGTCCTGGATCGACGACAGCGGTGCGCCGCTGCGCTTCACGTTCGTCGTCGGCGCCGGCCTGACGGGCACCTTGACCGTGGTCGACTTGGCCATCGCAGGCATCAGCAGCTCGAGCTTCTACAGCTGCGTGAAGGCCGGCTCGGCCGGGACTCCGCTCGCCGCCCCGGTAGCGACGCCGGCCAACTTCGACGGCGCCATGCGCGCCAACAACCCCGACTTTGCCTACGTCGATCACGACGCCCAGGGCTACGCCTCCGCGACCGTGACGGTGACGGTGACGGCGACGGCGACGGCGACGCAACTGGTGGTGGTGTCCAACAAGGTCAAGCCGCTCAACGCCGATGGCACCGTGCCCGCCAGCCCGCGCCTCGAGTCAACCCGATTCACGGTTGCCGCCGGCAGCACGACAGCGGTCGTCGAAGACAACGTCTGAGCGGAAGGAGAAACCGATGAGCGTCCTGGAACGAATCGAGAGCCTCTACCTGTACCGGGGCCGGCGCGTCTGCGAGGAGATCGACGGTGCGCCGTTCTCGGTGCTCGAGCACGCCCTGCAGACGGCGCAGCTGGCCGATTGGGACGACGCCGGAGAGGCGATGATCGCCGCCGCCTTCCTGCACGACATCGGCCAGCTGCTGCCCCTGCCGCCCGGGGCCGACCGCGTCGACGACGTCCACGAATTGCGCGCGGTCTCGTTCCTCGCCGAGCAATTCGGCAGCGACGTGCTGGAGCCGATTCGCCTGCACGTGCAGGCCAAGCGCTATCTCGTCTGCCGCGACGCGACCTACGCGCGCAACCTCTCCGCCGCATCGACGCACGGGCTCGCCTTGCAGGGCGGCCCGATGACGCCGTTCGAGGCGGCGTTGTTCGAGGAGCGGCCGTTCGCGGCCGATGCAGTGCAGCTTCGCCTCTACGACGATCGCGCCAAGCGGCCGGGTCGAAGGACGCCGCCGCTTGCCTACTACCTCGGTCTGCTCGAGGAGCACGAACGAAAACGGCTCGCCGGGCCGCGAATCGCCATCGACTCGCTGAGCACGGCCTGAGCCGGCAGCGATCCGGGCATCAGGTCGCCGCCTCGCTCCAGAACGGTCGCGCCCTGGCGGCCTTGCGCAGGGCCCGCCGGCAGCGCTTGACCGAGGCGCCCTTCTGCGCCTCGAGCCAGCCGACAGCGAACCAGGCGTTGGGCTCGGCCGCAGCGTCGGCGCGAAACAGATTCGCGGCGACGCATTGATCGTTGTAGATGCCGAGAGCGTCCTGGGCCTGCCGCCAGTTCTCGAGATAGCGGTCGACCTGCTTCTCGCCGAACAGCGGCACCGCGAACTCGCTGAGGTAGCGCAGCCGCTTCAGCCACTTCCTGACGCGATGCTGGCCGGTGATGTCGAGGTCTGCGAAGCGCTTGCCATCACGGGCGACACGCTGCAGCAGCTTGGCCAGCCTTCTGGCGACGACAACGCGCGGATCGTCGCCGCCATCCTGCGTCGACCCTGGCAGCGCGTGCTCGAAGCCGACGAGCGCGAGGAGCAGGCGCTGGAAGGCGGCGTCGCGCACCACCGTCGTCGGCCGTCGGGCGGCGCTGCTCGAAAGCTCGCAGCCCTTCAGCTCGGGCGCCCCTGCGGAACCCAGATCGGCGTGGATCTGTGGCATCACGACGGCACGGTCGCGGAAGTCGCCGAGCTCGTGGAAGACCTTGCGCAGGCCCTCTTCCCAGGCCGGGTCGATGCCCTGGGCGAATGCGCTCAGTTCGCGCAGCGCCGTACGAAGCCGGCGCACGCCGACGCGCAACTGATGGACGATCTCGGCGTCCTCGGAGCCGGCGGCGACGGCGCTGGCGTTGGCGAGCACCTGCTTCATGCAGCTTTCGATGGTGGCTGTCATGAAGGCACGAGCCGTCGCCGGCGCCGGCAGCTTCGGCGCGGCCGCCTGGGTCGGGCCGGGCTCGCGCCTGCCCTCGCGGAGCAAGGCGCCGCGCTCGGCCTTCGACAGCGTGCTGAGCCAGAGACCGTGCTGCCCGACCCAGCGCGCGGCCAGGTCGAGGAGCGGCGGCATCGGGCCGGACTTCAGTTCCATCTCGAGCTCGCGGATCGGCTCCGAGAGGCCGCTGGCGGTGACCTCGCCGACGTCGAGGGCGAGCTCGATCCGCGCCCCCTTCGCCCGCAGCGTCCGTGACCTGCGCTCGACGTCGGTCTGGAAGCGCAGCTCGAGCCGCGCGCCGTCGTCGCCGCCGAGAGCCTTCCGCAACGCCGCGCCGAGCGGGGTGTGGTCGTGCCTCGACAAGTCGAGCGCGGGGGCGCGGCCGCGCAGCGGTGCCGGCACCGGCACGTTGTCCTCGAGCCGGCTGATCGCGTGCCCGGTCGACGCCTTGGCAGTCTGGATCCAGTGCTGGCCCTCCTGGCGCAGGCGGAGCGACATTCCCTTCGTGGCGAGTCGGCCGCCGCTGCTGTCGAAGTAGGCCGCCCGCAGGCGCTCGGTGCGCGATCCGCTGCGCGTTACGGCCCTGGCGACGGCTTGCAAACGGTCCGGCGCGATGCCGAATTTCAGCTCGATCTCATGCATCGTCATCGCTCGTGAAAATGATGTGTGACGATGATGACACCGGCTCGTGCCCCTACCGGGCGACGCCCCCTGTCACACGAGCTTGTCGGGCGAGTCCGTGTTCCAGGACAGGAGAAAACGGAGGCGCGCGAGGTCGTTGTCGAAGTCGCGGCCCGAGGCGGGGCCCCGGGCACCATCCCGTACATTGCCGACTGGTCATCCATTCGCGGAGCAACCCGATGTCGCCTTCTCCCCAGACCCATTTCGTCTCGTCGACGCTGACTCGTCTGGCCGCCGTCGTATCGGCGCTCGCCGTCGTCAGCGCGGCGGCGTTGCCGCAGTCCGCGTTCGCCCAGGCCAGAAAGGACAGCGTCGTCCTCGGCATGGTGCTCGAGCCGGCGCCCGGTCTCGACCCAACGGTGGCGCCGGCCGCCGCGATCGGCGAGGTCGTGCACCTGAGCGTGTTCGAGGGCCTGACGAAGATCGGCATGGACGGCAAGGTCTCGCCGCTGCTCGCCGAGAGCTGGACCATCGACCCCGACGGCAAGGTCTACACCTTCAAGCTTCGCAAGGGCGTCAAGTTTCACGACGGCGAAGCCTTCGACGCCAGCGACGTCAAGTTCAGCTTCGAGCGCGCCCAGGCCACCGGCTCGACCAACAAGGCCAAGAAGGCGGTGTTCGACAACATCGCCCGAATCGACACGCCCGACCCAGCCACCGTGATCGTGGTGCTCGACCACGCCGACGGCAACTTCCTGTTCCGGATGGGCGAGAACACCGCCGTCATCCTCGACCCGAAGAGCGCGCCGACCGATGCGACCAAACCGATCGGCACCGGCCCCTTCAAGTTCGTGTCGTGGGCCAAGGGCTCGCAGATCGTGCTCGAGAAGAACGACCAGTACCGCAACGCGGCGGCGGTGAAGATGAAGAAGGTCACCTTCCGCTTCATCAACGACCCGGCCGCGCAGGTCGCGGCGCTGCTCGCCGGCGACATCGACGGCATGCCGCGC
>JAYTYH010000463.1:0-7258 GCA_043742485.1 Rhizobacter sp. | reverse complement strand
GCATCAATCAGGCGCTGGTATCGCGCGCCGTACGGCTGCTCGCGCCGACACACGACGAGCGCGTGATCGACTGGTTCTGTGGTCTCGGCAACTTCACCCTGCCGCTGGCCAGGCAGGCCAGGGGCGTGCTCGGGATCGAAGGCAGCGCGCCTCTGATCGAGCGGGTCGGCGAGGCGGCGGCGCTCAACGGTCTGGCGGAGCGCACCTCATTCGCGGTGCGCAACCTGTTCGAGATCACGGCCGCCAAGCTCGTCGCCTTCGGCCACGCCGACAAGTGGCTCGTCGATCCGCCGCGCGAGGGTGCTTTCGCGATCGCCAAGGCGCTGGCCGAGCTCGCCGAGGCGCCTGCCGCGACCGCCGAATGGCGGCCGCCGGCTCGGATCGTCTATGTCAGCTGCAACCCAGCGACGCTGGCCCGCGACGCCGGCCTGCTCGTGCACAAGGCGGGCTACCGATGCACGGCCGCAGGGGCGGTCAACATGTTCCCGCACACGGCCCACGTCGAAAGCATCGCCGTGTTCGAAAAGCAGAACGGGGCCGAAGCCCCGTGTGAATCCGGCGAAGCGGCGTCGGGCTAGTTGCGGCTGTTCGCGAAGCCCAACAGGGACAGGAGCGCCTGGAAGATGTTGTAGATGTCGAGATAGATCCCGAGCGTGGCGCTGATGTAGTTGGTCTCGAGGCCGTCCTTCACGCGCTTCAGGTCGTAGACGATGAAGGCGGAGAAGATGCCGATCGCCAGCACCGCGACGGTGATGAAGAGCGCGCTCGACTGCAGGAAGATGTTGGCGATGCCGGCCACCAGCAGCATCACGGCGCCGATGAACAGGAACTTGCCCATCGACGAGATGTCGCGCTTGATCACGGTCGACAGCGTCGCCATGCCGAGAAAGATCACGCCGGTGCCGGCGAAGGCCGTCATGATCAACCCGGCACCGTTGTTCAAGCCGAGCACATAACCCAGCAAGCGCGACAGCATCAGGCCCATGAAGAAAGTGAAGCCGAGCAGCACCGGCACGCCTGCCGACGAGTTCTTGGTCTTCTCGATCGCAAAGATGAACCCGAAGGCGCCGCCTAGGAACACCACGGCGCTCATGCCCGCGCCCATGGTTGCCATCAGACCCGTCGAGACACCGATCCAGGCGCCGAGAATGGTGGGCACCATCGACAGCGCCAGCAACCAGTAGGTATTGCGAAGTACGCGGTTGCGCTGGTCGACGCTGGTGGGCGCGAAGCTGGAACCGATCGGTTGCAGTTGGGTGGTATCCATCAATCCTCCGTGAGATGACACAAGGCTCGCGACGAGCCTGCTGGCTCTGAGCGTCGGAACAGATTCTAGTTCCGGGTCGCGGGCATCGCCGAGGTCTGAAATGGCGCCGGCACCGTGATTTGCAAGCTCCGCACTCGGCGACGAGCGACACTGCGATCATGCCGCCCGCTACAATTCCGGCGCTTCGACCGGCCTTCCTGCCGGACTCGGGGCCGCCGTCAAAGTCGCTCTCGACGGCGCCACTTCCCTCCGCCGTCCGTGCTGGCCGGCCACCCCGATCCGATACGGAGCTGCCTCTTGTTTCCGCTGCTGATGCCCGACCATGCCCAGGCCGTCCTGGCCCTCGCCGACGGCACGGTGTTCAAGGGAATTTCCATCGGCGCGATCGGCGAAACCGCAGGTGAAGTGGTCTTCAACACGGCCCTGACCGGCTACCAGGAGATCGTGACCGACCCGAGCTACTGCCGGCAGATCGTCACCCTCACGTATCCGCACATCGGCAGCTACGGCACCAGCGAAGAAGACGTCGAATCGACGCAGGTCCAGGCGGCTGGCCTGATCGTCAAGGACGTGCCGACGCGCGCCTCGAACTTTCGCAGCACCGCCAGCCTCGGCGACTATCTGCGCCGCGAGAACACCGTCGGCATCGCCGGCATCGACACCCGGCGGTTGACGCGGCTGCTGCGCAGCGGCGGCGCCCAGAACGGCAGCATCGTCGCCCTGGCCCGTGGCGAAGAACTGACCATCGCGGTCGTCGACGTTGCCCTGGCGCGGGCCAGGGCCGAGCCGAGCATGTCGGGACTCGACCTGGCCAAGATCGTGAGCGTCCGCGAGCCTTACGAATGGACGCAGACGGCCTGGGCGCTCGGCAGCGGCTACGGCACGGCGGGAGACAGCCTTTTTCATGTCGTGGCCTACGACTTCGGCATCAAGTTCAACATCCTCCGCATGCTCGCCAGCCGTGGCTGCCGCATCACCGTCGTGCCGGCCCAGACACCGGCTGCCGCGGTATTCGCGATGTTCCCCGATGGCGTCTTTCTCGCCAACGGACCGGGTGATCCTGAACCTTGCGTCTATGCCGTGGCTGCCACCCGCGAGTTCATCGATCGCGGTCTGCCCACCTTCGGCATCTGCCTAGGCCACCAGATCCTGGCGCTCGCCTGCGGCGCCCGCACTTACAAGATGAAATTCGGCCACCACGGCGCCAACCATCCGGTCAAGGATCTCGACAGCGGCCGGGTCAGCATCACCAGCCAGAACCACGGTTTCGCGGTCGACCCGGCGACCTTGCCGGCCACCTTGCGCACCACGCACGTGTCGCTCTTCGACGGCACCCTGCAGGGCATCGCCCACGTCGACAAGCCGGCGTTCTCGTTCCAGGGCCACCCGGAGGCCTCGCCCGGGCCGCACGACATCGGCTACCTCTTCGATCGCTTCGTCGCGTCGATGGCCGGGGAGAAGGCGCATGCCTAAACGCACCGACCTCGAGGCGATCCTGATCATCGGCGCCGGTCCGATCGTCATCGGCCAGGCCTGCGAGTTCGACTACTCCGGCGCCCAGGCCTGCAAGGCGCTGCGCGAGGAGGGCTACCGTGTCATCCTCGTCAACAGCAACCCGGCGACCATCATGACCGACCCGGAGATGGCCGACGTGACCTACATCGAGCCGATCACCTGGAGCATGGTCGAGAAGATCATCGCCAAGGAGCGACCCTTGTGCAAAGGCGGCTTCGCGCTGTTGCCGACGATGGGCGGGCAGACGGCCCTGAACTGCGCGCTCGACCTCCACAAGCATGGCGTGCTGCAGAAGTACGGCGTCGAGATGATCGGCGCCAACGAGACCGCGATCGACAAGGCCGAGGACCGGTTGAAATTTAAGGACGCGATGACCGGCATCGGCCTCGCGTCGGCGCGCTCCGGGATCGCCCACACCTTCGAAGAAGCGCTCGCGGTACAGCTTCGCATCACCGGCCTGACGGCGGGCGACGGCTTCCCGATGGTGATCCGGCCCAGCTTCACGCTCGGTGGCACCGGCGGCGGAATCGCCTACAACCCCGACGAATTCGAAGAGATCTGCAAGCGCGGTCTCGACCTCTCGCCGAGCAAGGAGCTCCTCATTGAGGAGAGCCTGATCGGCTGGAAGGAGTTCGAGATGGAGGTGGTGCGCGACAAGGCCGACAACTGCATCATCGTCTGCGCGATCGAGAACCTCGACCCGATGGGCATCCACACCGGCGATTCGATCACGGTGGCGCCAGCGCAGACGCTGAGCGACAAGGAATACCAGCTGATGCGCAACGCCTCGATCGCGATCCTGCGCGAGATCGGCGTCGAGACCGGCGGCTCGAACGTGCAGTTCGCCGTCAACCCGCAAGACGGCCGGATGGTCGTCATCGAGATGAATCCGCGCGTGTCGCGATCGTCGGCGCTGGCCTCCAAGGCGACCGGCTTTCCGATCGCCAAGGTCGCCGCCAAGCTGGCAATCGGCTACACGCTCGACGAGCTCCGCAACGACATCACCGGCGGCGCCACGCCAGCCAGCTTCGAGCCGTCGATCGACTACGTCGTCACCAAGATCCCGCGCTTCGCCTTCGAAAAATTTCCTGCCGCCAACTCACGCCTGACGACGCAGATGAAGTCGGTGGGCGAGGTCATGGCCATCGGTCGCACCTTCCAGGAAAGCCTGCAGAAGGCGCTACGCGGGCTCGAGACCGGCATCGATGGCTTCAGCGAGCGAAGCACCGACCGCGAAGAGATCGTGCAGGAGATCGGCGAGGCCGGCCCGGAGCGACTGCTCTACGTGGCCGACGCGTTCCGGATCGGCATGAGCGCCGCAGAGATATTCGACGAGACCGCGATCGACCCGTGGTTCCTGGCCCAGATCGAGGAGATCCTTGCCTGCGAGAAGGCGTTGAAGGGTCGCCCGCTCGGATCCATCACGGCCGTCGAGATGCGCTTCCTGAAGGCCAAGGGCTTCTCCGACCGCCGGCTCGCCAAGCTGCTCGGCAGCAGCGAAGGCGCGTTGCGCGAACAGCGCCACGCGCAGGGCGTGCGACCGGCCTACAAGCGCGTCGACACCTGCGCCGCCGAGTTCTCGACGCAGACGGCCTACATGTATTCCACGTACGACGAGGAGTGCGAGGCCGATCCCACCGACCGAAAGAAGATCATGGTCCTCGGCGGCGGCCCGAACCGGATCGGCCAGGGCATCGAGTTCGACTACTGCTGCGTCCATGCCGCACTCGCCATGCGCGAAGACGGCTACGAAACCATCATGGTCAACTGCAACCCGGAGACGGTCTCGACCGACTACGACACCTCGGATCGCCTTTACTTCGAGCCGGTGACGCTCGAGGACGTGCTCGAGATCGTGGCCAAGGAAAAGCCGCACGGCGTGATCGTGCAATACGGTGGCCAGACGCCGCTCAAGCTGGCTCTCGAGCTCGAGAAGGCGGGCGTGCCGATCGTGGGCACGTCGCCCGATTCGATCGATGTCGCCGAGGACCGCGAGCGCTTCCAGAAGCTGCTCACCGAGCTCGGCCTGCGGCAGCCGCCGAACCGCACCGCGCGCACCGAAGAGCAGGCGCTGGTGCTGGCACAGGAGATCGGCTATCCGCTCGTGGTGCGTCCGAGCTACGTGCTCGGCGGCCGGGCGATGGAGATCGTGCACGGTGACAAGGACCTCGAGCGCTACATGCGCGAGGCCGTCAAGGTGAGCGAGAAATCGCCGGTGCTGCTCGACCGCTTCCTCGACGACGCCATCGAGGTCGACGTCGACTGCATCAGCGACGGCCGAGAGGTGATGATCGGCGGCATCATGGAGCACGTCGAGCAGGCCGGCATCCACTCGGGCGACTCTGCTTGTTCGCTGCCGCCGTACTCGCTGCCGAAGAAGCTGCAGGACGAGCTCAGGCGGCAGACCGCGCTGATGGCCAGGGCGCTCAAGGTCGTCGGCCTCATGAACGTGCAGTTCGCGATCCAGGGCGATGTCGGCGGTGACGGTGACGCGGCGGTGGTCTACGTGCTCGAGGTCAACCCGCGGGCGTCGCGCACCGTGCCCTTCGTGTCGAAGGCGACCGGCGAGCCGCTCGCCAAGATCGCGGCGCGCTGCATGGTCGGCCAGTCGCTGGCTTCGCAGAAGGGCGTCAGGGGCGAGGTGATTCCGCCGTATTTCTGCGTCAAGGAAGCTGTTTTCCCGTTCAACAAATTCCCTGGCGTCGATCCGGTCCTCGGCCCCGAAATGCGCTCGACCGGCGAGGTCATGGGCGTCGGTCGCAGTTTCGGCGAGGCGATGCTGAAGAGCCAGCTCGGCGCCGGCTCGCGTTTGCCCGCCAAGGGCACGGTGTGCATCACGGTCAGGAACGGCGACAAGCCACGTGCCGTGGCCGTCGCCCGCGACCTGCACGGGCTCGGCTTCGCGCTCGTCGCCACCCGCGGTACGGCGGCGGCGATCGCCGAGGCCGGCATTCCGGTGCGGGTCGTGAACAAGGTCAAGGATGGCCGGCCGCACATCGTCGACATGCTTAAGGGCGGTGAGATCCAGCTCGTCTTCACCACCGTTGACGAGACGCGCACGGCGATTGCCGACTCGAGGCACATCCGCCAGGCGGCGCTCGGCCACCGCGTCACGTACTACACGAGCATGGCCGGCTGCGAGGCAGCGGTCGAGGCCATGAAACACCGCCACGATCTGAGCGTGGTGTCACTGCAGGAACTGCACGCCGAACTCGTCTAGACTGACCTCGACCTGTGCCGCCGCCGAGAACTCGGTGGCGGCTTTTTCTTTTCAAAATATGAGGGGTTCGACGCGATGGCCACCATTCCGCTGACGCAGCGTGGGTTCGAAAAACTCAAGGAAGAGCTGCACCGCTTGAAGACGGTGGAGCGCCACGCCGTGATCCAGGCGATCTCGGAAGCACGGGCGCAGGGCGA
Source organism: Rhizobacter sp. (assembly GCA_043742485.1). GTDB lineage: Bacteria > Pseudomonadota > Gammaproteobacteria > Burkholderiales > Burkholderiaceae_C > Schlegelella_A. The sequence continues at coordinate 1,059 of JAYTYH010000463.1, read as the reverse complement.
CCTGTCCGAGAACGCCGAATACGAAGCTGCCAAGGACAAGCAGGGCTTCATCGAGGGCCGCATCCTCGAGATCGAAAGCAAGCTGGCGGCGGCGCAGGTCATCGACCCGAAGGCCGTCGACGGCGAGGGCCGCGTCGTCTTCGGCTCCACTGTCGACCTCGAAGACGAAGAGAGCGGTGTCAAGGTCACTTACCAGATCGTCGGTGACGACGAGGCCGATCTGAAGCAGGGGCTGGTCTCGATCAGTTCGCCGATCGCCCGGGCGCTCATCGGCAAGGTCGAAAGCGACATCGCCGAAGTGCAGGCTCCGGGTGGCGTCAGGAGCTACGAGATCACCGGCGTTCGCTACGAGTGAGCAGCGAGGCTCTGCGCCGGCTGGCTGCCTGGCTGGCTGGACTCTGGGCGGGGTCGATGGCCGGCATCGGCTTGATCGCCGCGCCAGCCCTTTTCGCCGTGCTGCCGCGCGCCGATGCCGGTCGCGTTGCCTCGCAGCTATTCGAGCGAGACGCCTACGTGGGCCTCGCGGCGGCGGGACTGCTGTTCATCGTCACCATGCAGCGCGCCCGGCTAGCCGCCGAGCAAGGGCGGGGTTCGCGTTTCAGCAACGACATGATGCTTTCGCTGGCGGCGCTGTTCTGCGTCGTCGCTGGCCACTTCGGCCTGCAGCCGATGATCGAGTCGGCGCGGGAAGGCGGCCCCGGGTTCTCGTTCGCGGCACTTCACGGCGCATCGCTGATTTTTTTCGCGGGCAAGCTGGTCGCCGCTGCTGCACTGGCCTGGCGACTGACGACCGCGGCAACGTTGCCGTCGCCACCTTCCCTCAAGCCTGCTGCGACGACTTCTTGACGCTGGAGAGGCGCTTCTTCGCTCGCTTGAGCGTGCCGCCCGCGGCCAGCCGCATGTTGCCAAGGACCGTGACCTTCTTGACCTGCGGGCGGTGATTGCCGCTCTTCGAGAACTTCAGCACCTTGACGACCTTGGGGCCGGGCATGCGACCTTCGCGTTCGGCCTTTTCCTTCTCGACCGGCGGCCGCCACAGCACCAGCAGCTTGCCGATGT
>JAYTYH010000462.1:0-3478 GCA_043742485.1 Rhizobacter sp. | reverse complement strand
CACCGCCGAACTGAACCGGGCATCGGGCATTGGCGGGCGCTCGTGCCGGCTCGTGCTGGTCAATGCCGACGACGATGCGCCCATGCTCGAAAGCGTGCTCACCGACCTTGTGCATTCCGGCGAAGTCGATGCCCTGGTCGGCATGCACACCAGCCATGTTCGCCAGCGGGTGCTGCGAGCGATCGGAGGGCAGATCCCCTTCGTCTACACGCCGCTGTACGAAGGCGGCGAATGCACGCCGGGCGTGTTCGCGATCGGCGACACGCCAGACCGCCAGTTGCAGCCGGCCATCGCCTGGATCACACGGCACGAGCGCCCCAAGCGCTGGGCCCTGCTGGGCAACGACTACGTGTGGCCGCACGTCTCCAACCGATTGGCGCGCGGCTACATCACGCAGTGCGGAGCACAGGTCGTTTCGGAGCAGTACGTGCCGCTGCACACCGCCGACTATTCCGCGCAGCTCGCCGCGTTGAACGCCGCCGGCGCCGATGCAGTGCTGCTGTCGCTCGTCGGCGAGGACGCGATCGCGTTCAACCGCGCATTCGGCGAGCAGCGCATGGCCGGCTCCACGCTGCGCCTGTCCTGCGCGATCGAAGAGAACGAACTGCTCGCGATCGGCGCTGCGAACACCGAGCGGCTCTACGTCGCCTCCAGCTACTTCGCAGCCCTGGCGACCGATGCCAACCTGGCGTTCAAGGAGCGCTATCACAACCATTTCGGCGAGCGCGCGCCCACGCTCAATTCGCTCGGGCAATCGACATACGAAGGCGTGCACTTCCTCGCCTCGCTCTTCGAACGCGGGCTTTCAGAGCGCTCGCAGTGGGGCCTCGTCGACAAGCGACCGCTGGCGTACCGCAGTGCTCGTGAAGGGCTCTATTCCGGTGAGGGCACCAGCCTCGCTCCCGTCTACATGGCCGTGGCCGACGGGCATGTCTTTCGCCTCATCGGCCGGCTCTAGCACCGAGAGGGCCTGCGCAGCCTGCCGCGCGGCCGAGGTAGTTTCCAAGGCAAACAAATAGTTGACTTGGAAAATAAAATCTGCACAATCGACCGGCGCAATGCCATCCCGTGATCTACGGAGACCGATTGCGCATGGGCCGGTCGGCTTGAACCATCCAGCAAGCCGCCCTTTGCAAACCTCAGACCGCGGAGTTCTCCATGGCAGTCAAGCGTCCTTCTTCCAGTGAGGTGCAGGCAGTCGCCCTGAGCCTCGGCATCCATCTCGACGACGCCAAGGCCGAGGCCTACCGGCAGATCCTTCAACCCAATTTCGACGCCTACGACGTCGTCGACGAAATGGCCGACTTCGTGCCGGCGGTCAAGTACCCGCGGGGTTCGTCCTACCGGCCGGGAACAGACGAGAACAAATACGGCGCGTGGTACGTCAAGACCACGATCACCGGCGCATCCGGCGGCAAGCTCGCCGGCAAGACCGTGGTGATCAAAGACAACGTCTGCGTCGCCGGCGTGCCGATGATGAACGGCTCGCCCACCATGGAAGGCTTCACGCCCACGCTCGACGCCACCATCGTCACGCGCCTGCTGGATGCCGGCGCCACGGTGGTCGGCAAAGCCGTCTGCGAGATGTTCTGCTTCTCGGGCGGCTCGCACACGAGCTTCTCCGGGCCGGTACACAACCCGCTTCGACACGGCTATTCGGCGGGCGGGTCATCCTCGGGGAGCGCGGCGCTGGTCGCGGCCGGCGAAGTCGATCTCGCGATCGGTGGCGACCAGGGCGGCTCGATCCGCATGCCGGCTTCGTACTGCGGCATCTACGGCATGAAGGCCACGCATGGCCTCGTGCCCTACACCGGCGTGATGCCGATCGAAGTGACGATCGACCACACCGGTCCGATGACCGCCAACGTGACCGACAACGCACTCATGCTCGAAGTCCTGGCCGGCCCCGACGGGCTCGACCCGCGCCAGCATGCCGGCGAAGGCGCCAAGCCTTACACCGAGTTGATGAAGGGCGGCGTCAAGGGCATGAAGATCGGCATCGTGACCCAGGGTTTCGGCTGGCCGCAGTCCATGCCGGCAGTCGATGCCAAGGTGCGCGAGGCCGCCAATCGCCTGGCCGCGCTCGGTGCCGTCGTCTCGGAGGTCTCGATACCCATGCACAGCGTCGGCCCGGCCATCTGGCTGCCGATCGCCGCCGAGGGCGCGACCCAGCAGATGATGAAGGACAACGGCTATGGCTTCAACTACAAGGGTCTGTTCGACACGGCGCTGATCGACTTCCACAACGGCTGGAGAACGCGTGCCGACGAACTCTCCGAGACGCTCAAGGTGACGATGGTGCTGGGCGAGTACTTCCTGCAGAACTACACCGGCCACTACTACGGCAAGGCGCAGAACCTCACACGTCAACTGAAGGCCGCCTACGACACGGCATTGGGCGATTTCGATCTGCTGCTGATGCCCACGCTGCCGCTCACCGCTACACCGCTGCCGAAGGCCGACGCCCCGCTCGAAGAAGTCATCCAGCGCGCCTTCGAGATGCTGGTCAACACCTGCCCGATGGACATCACCGGCCACCCGGCGATGAGCATCCCGTGCGGGTTGGTCGATGGCCTGCCGGTAGGTCTGATGCTGGTCGGCAAGTTCTACGACGAAGGCACGATCTATCGCGCTGCACTCGCCTTCGAGTCGTCCGGCGACTGGAAAACCTTCTGATTTCGATTCTTGCCCCGCTTCCTTTCTCGCTTCTTCCGTTCGCAAGAACATCACTACCCCACTGACTGGAGCTGACCTCATGGATCGTCGCCACTTCATCAAGACCTCGGGATACGCAGCAGTTGCCGGCGGCTCGGGCCTGCTGCTGCCGACTTCCGCCCATGCGGCGGACGACATCGCGGTCGGCAGCATCCACGACCTCTCGGGCGGGCTCGACATCTACGGCAAGCCGATGGTGGACGCGCTCAACCTCGCGATCGAAGAGCAGAACGCCGTGGGCGGCCTGCTCGGCAAGAAGGTGCGCCTGGTCAGCTACGACCCGCAGTCCAACATGCAGCTCTACACGCAGTTCGCGCAGCAGGCCGCGTTAAAGGACAAGGTGGCGGTGGTGATGGGCGGCATCACGTCGGCATCGCGCGAAGTGATTCGCCCGGTGCTAGACCGTGCGAAGACGCTCTACTTCTACAACACGCAATACGAAGGCGGGGTGTGCGACCGCGGCATCTTCTGCACCGGCGTCACGCCGGCCCAGACGGTGGGCAAGCTCGTGCCTTATGCGATGAAGAAATGGGGCAAGAAGATCTACGTGGTGGCGGCCGACTACAACTACGGCCAGATCACCTCGCAGTGGGTCAAGAAGTTCGCACAGGAGAACGGGGGCAGCACCGTCGCGATCGAGTTCTTCCCACTCGACGTGACCAACTTCGGCCCGACCATCTCCAAGATCGAAGCTGCCAAGCCCGACATGCTGTTCTCGGCGCTGGTCGGCGGCGCCCATATCTCGTTCTATCGCCAATGGGCC
>JAYTYH010000461.1:0-12148 GCA_043742485.1 Rhizobacter sp. | reverse complement strand
CGCGATTCGCTCGGCACCGTCGCAACCAGCCGGCCCACGGGCGCGCCGGCAGGCAGGCTGTCGTAGCCCAGCAAGCGGATCACTTCCTCGATCAGGTCTTCCTCGAGGCGAAGATCGAAGCGCCAGCTCGGCGGCACGACCGAAACGACACCCGGCATGCTCGTGAATTCGAAGCCCAGGCGCGACATCACGCCCTCGCATTGCGGCTGCGACACCGGCATTCCAATGACGCGGGCGGCGCGGTCGACGCGCAGCACCACCGGTTCGTGTGCGGGCAGTGACGTGATCTGGTCGTCGATCGGCCCGCAGCGGGTCTCGGTGCCACCGCAGATGTCGACGATCAACCTGGTGACGCGCTCGAGATGCTCCACGGTCGACGCCGGGTCGACACCGCGCTCGAAACGATGGCCGGCGTCGGTGGAGAAGTTGAAGCGGCGCGAGCGCCCGGCGACGGCCTCGGGCCACCAGAACGCGGCTTCGACGTAGACATTTCGCGTGGCACCGGACACGGCCGTCGCGGCGCCGCCCATGATGCCGGCGAGCGACTCGACGCGGGCGCCGTCGGCGATGACGCCGACCTCGCCGTCGAGCTCGACGGTGCTGCCGTTCAGCAGCTCCAGGGATTCACCGGCGCGGCCCCAGCGCACGACCAGGCCACCGCTGATCTGGTCGAGGTCGAAGATGTGCGAGGGCCGGCCGAGCTCGAACATCACGTAGTTCGAGATGTCGACCAACGGCGAGACGGTTCGCTGGCCGCAGCGCGCCAGCCGCTCCACCATCCATTTCGGCGTCTTCGCACCCGCGTCGACGTTGCGGACGACGCGCCCCGAAAAGCGCCCGCACAGATCCGCCGCTTCGATGGCGACCGGCAAACGCGCGTTCGCATCGCCGATGGCCACGGCGGGAAAGGTCGGCGAACGCAGCGGCGCCCCGGTGATCGCCGCCACTTCGCGGGCCACACCGAACACGCTCAGGGCGTGGCCGAGATTGGGGGTGAGCTTCAACGTGAACAGCGTGTCGTCGAGGCGCAGATGAGCACGGATGTCGGCGCCGACCACAGCGTCGTCGGCGAGGACGAGGAGGCCGCCGTGGTCGTCGGAGAGCTTGAGTTCGCGCGCCGAGCACAACATGCCGTTGCTCTCGACGCCGCGGATCTTGCCGACCTTGATGCGCAACGGCCCCGCGCCCTCTTCCGCAGCCGGTAGCTCGGCGCCGACAAGAGCGCACGGCACCTTGATGCCGGCCTCGACGTTGGGCGCGCCGCAGACGATGCCGAGCAGTTCGCCTGCGCCGACGTCGACCTGGCAGACGCGCAGTCGATCGGCGTCGGGATGCTTCTCGACAGAGATGACGCGGCCGACGACGACGCCATGGCAGGGCGGCGCCACCGGCCGCAGTGACTCGACCTCGAGCCCGGCCATCGTCAGCCGCTCGGCAAGCTCGGCGGTGCTGATCGGCGGGTCGCAGAACTCTCGCAGCCAGGATTCCGGGAATTGCATCGGGATGCGGCGCCGGTCAGGCGAATTGGCGAAGAAAGCGCAGGTCGCCGTCGAAGAAGAGGCGCAGGTCGTCGATGCCGTAGCGCAGCATCGCGAGGCGGTCGATTCCGGAGCCGAAGGCAAAGCCGATGACGCGCTCGGGGTCGAAGCCCATATGCCGGACGACGTGTGGATGGACCTGGCCGGAGCCCGACACCTCGAGCCAGCGACCGGCCAACGCGCCGCGATCGAACATGAGGTCGATCTCGGCACTCGGCTCGGTGAAGGGGAAATAGCTCGGCCGAAAACGCAGCTTCAGCGCATCGGTCTCGAAAAAAGCACGAACGAAATCGAGGTACACAGCCTTGAGGTCGCGAAAGCTCACGTTCTCGCCCAGCCACAGACCTTCGACCTGGTGAAACATCGGCGAATGGGTGGCGTCGCTGTCGACGCGATAGGTGCGGCCCGGCGCGATCACGCGCACCTCGGGCATCGTCGCAGCGCCGGCGTGCTTGCGGGCATGCGCCTGTGCGTAGCGAATCTGCATCGGCGACGTGTGCGGGCGCAGGTTGAGCAGCTTGCCTGCGTCGTCTTTGAGGTCGACGTAGAACGTGTCCTGCATCGACCGCGCCGGATGGTTCTCGGGGTTGTTCAGCGCCGTGAAGCTGTACCAGTCGGTCTCGATCTCGGGACCGTCGGCGATGTCGAATCCCATCGAAGAGAAGATCGCCTCGATGCGCTCCTGCGCGCGGATGATCGGATGGATGCCGCCCGTGGCGCGGCGCCGGCCCGGCAGCGTGACGTCGAGTGCCTGAGCGGCCAGCTGCAGCTCGAGCTGCGCTGCCGCGAGGCCGTCGCGGCGCGCATTGAGGGCCGCCTCGATGGCCTGCTTGGCGGCGTTGATCTCGGCGCCACGTGCCTTCTTCTGCTCCGGCGGCAAGGCGCCGAGCTCCTTCATCCGGCCGGTGACGAGACCAGCCTTGCCGAGATAGCGCGCCTTCGCATCTTCGAGCTCGGCGGGCGTACTCGCCCGTGCAAACTCGGCGAGAGCATCGTCGACCACCGGTGAGAGATCGTTCATCGTTGCGCGGCGCAGGACGTGCTGTACGGGGCCGCGACTCGGCGCAGGCAGCGAAGCTCCGGCAGTGGCTCGCGCCGCTGCCGAAGCTGCAGGCTCAGGACAGGTGCGGCCGCACCTTCTCGACGATCGAGCCGAAGGCGGCCGGGTCGTTGACGGCCATGTCGGCCAACACCTTGCGATCGATCTCGATGGCAGCCTTCTTCAGGCCGGCCATGAACTTGCTGTACGTCACGCCGTGGCTGCGGCTCGCCGCGTTGATGCGCGCGATCCAGAGATGGCGGAAGACACGCTTCTTGGTGCGGCGGTCGCGATAGGCGTATTGCCCGGCGCGCATGACCGCTTCCTTGGCGATCCGAAAGACGTTCTTGCGGCGGCCGCGGAAGCCCTTGGCGAGGACGAGAATTTTCTTGTGGCGGGCACGTGCAGTGACGCCGCGTTTGACGCGAGGCATAGTGGTTTTCCTTCGAAGTTATCGGGGCGACGATCGGGGCAGCGGGCGGGTTACAGGCCCGCGAACGGCAGCATCTGCGCCATGTGGCCCATGTTCGTCTTGTGCACAGCCGCAGAGCCGCGCAAGTGCCGCTTCGTCTTCGTCGACTTCTTCGTCAGGATGTGGCGCTTGAACGCCTGGCCGCGCTTGACGGTGCCGCCCGGGCGTACCCGGAATCGCTTCGAGGCACTCTTCTTGGTCTTCATCTTGGGCATGACAGCTCCTTCTTCGTATGCACCTGCAGGCGCCGGCGCGACGGGCGCCGTCTTGTAGGCCTGCAGAGGCTTTTGCTCGAGCCGCGGTGACCGGACCGTGGCTCGAATTCTTGAATCTTCTCTTCTATTTTCTCTTCGGCGCCAGCACCATGATCATCTGCCGACCTTCGAGCTTGGGCATGTGCTCGACCACCGAGACATCGGCCAACTCGTCGCGGATGCGTTCGAGCAGACGCATGCCGATGTCCTGGTGGGTGATCTCGCGGCCGCGGTAGCGCAGCGTGACCTTGCCCTTGTCGCCATCTTCTTCGATGAAGCGGCGCAGGTTCCTCATCTTGATCGTGTAGTCGCCTTCGTCGGTACCCGGGCGGAATTTGACTTCCTTGACCTCGATGACCTTCTGCTTGGACTTCGCCTCCGCTGCGCGCTTCTGCTCCTGGTATTTGAACTTGCCGTAGTCCATCAGCCGACAGACCGGCGGATCGGCCTGGGCGACGATCTCGACGAGGTCGACGTCTTGCTCGCCGGCGAGCCGCAGGGCTTCAGCGATCGGGACGATGCCCAACGGTTCGTTCTCGGGCCCGTTCAGGCGCACTTCGAGAGCCAGGATTTCACGGTTCAGCCGGTGCTTGCGCTCGGCATTGGGTTGGCGACGGTCAGCAAACGTAGCGATATCGAAAGCCTTTCAACGAGCTCCGAGGCAGCGGAGCCCAAACGATAAAAACGCACCCTGAGACTGGACATAGGGCTCCGGCCTCGGCTCTCACAGTTTCTGGGCGATGTCAGCGGCGACTCTCGAAGAGAACTCTGCCAGCGCCATCGCACCGAGATCGTGGTTGCCTCGGGCGCGTACTGATACGGCTCCGTTTGCCTTTTCCTTGTCGCCGACGACGAGGATGTACGGAACCTTTTGCATCGTGTGCTCGCGAATTTTATAGCTGATTTTCTCGTTCCGCAAATCACTCTCGACTCTAAGTCCTTGTTTTTGCAGCGATTTGACGACGTCGGCCGCGTAATCGGCCTGGTTTTCTGTAATCGTGAGGACGCTGACCTGGATCGGCGCCAGCCAGACGGGCAGGTCACCGCCGTGGTGCTCGATCAGCAAACCGATGAAGCGCTCGAAACTGCCGACGATGGCACGATGCAGCATCACCGGGAAAGCGCGGCCGCTGGTCTCCGTCACGTAGTCGGCGTCGAGGCGTTCGGCAGTGTTGTAGTCGACCTGCATCGTGCCCAGCTGCCACGGCCGGCCGAGCGCGTCTTTCAGCGTGTATTCGATCTTCGGGCCGTAAAAGGCGCCGTCGCCGGCAGCGATCTGGAATTCACATCCGGAGCGGCGCAGTGCTTCCATCAAGGCGTACTCGGCCTTGTCCCAGAACTCGTCGGAGCCGACGCGGTTGTCGGGCCTTGTCGCCACCTTGTAGATGATCTCGTCGAAGCCGAAATCCTTGTAGACGGCCTGCAGCTTCGTCGTGTAGGCGACGCATTCGTCGAGGATCTGGTCTTCGGTGCAGAACACATGGCCGTCGTCCTGCGTGAAGCCGCGCACCCGCATGATCCCGTGCATCGCGCCGCTCGGCTCGTTGCGATGGCACTGACCGAACTCGCCGTAGCGGATCGGCAACTCACGATAGCTGCGCAGGCTCGACTTGAAGATGAGCACGTGACCCGGGCAGTTCATCGGCTTTAGAGCGTACTCGCGCTTTTCCGACTCGGTCGTGAACATGCTCTCGCGGTAATTCTGCCAGTGGCCCGTCTTCTCCCAAAGGCTCTTGTCGAGGAGTTGCGGACCCTTGACCTCCTGGTAGCCGGTGTCGCGGTATACGGCGCGCATGTACTGCTCGATCGCCTGCCAGATCGCCCAGCCCTTCGGGTGCCAGAACACGACGCCGGGCGCCGCCTCGTCGATGTGGAAAAGGTCGAGCTCGCGGCCGAGCTTGCGGTGGTCTCGCTTCTCGGCCTCCTCGAGCATGTGCAGGTACTGCTGCAACGCTTCTTTAGTCGGCCAGGCGGTGCCGTAGATGCGCTGAAGCATCTCGTTGCGATGGTCGCCGCGCCAGTACGCGCCGGCCACCTTCATGAGCTTGAAGTGCTTGAGCTTGCCCGAGCTCGGCACGTGCGGGCCGCGACAGAGGTCTTCGAAGCTGCCTTCACGGTAGAGCGAGACTTCTTCGCCGGCCGGGATGCTGCCGATGATCTCGGCCTTGTACGACTCGCCCATGGCGAGGAAGTGCGCCACGGCCTCGTCGCGCGGCAGAACGCGGCGCGTGACCGGCTCGTCCTTGCGCGCCAGTTCGGTCATTTTCGCTTCGATCGCGACGAGATCTTCGGGCGTGAATGGCCGCTTGTACGAGAAGTCGTAGAAAAAGCCGTTCTCGATCACCGGCCCGATCGTGACCTGCGCCTCCGGGTAGAGCTCCTTGACGGCATGGGCGAGCAAATGCGCCGTCGAGTGGCGGATGACGTCGAGGCCTTCGGCGTCTTTGTCGGTGACGATCGCAAGCTGCTCGTCGTGGTCGATCGAGAAGTTCGTGTCGACGACGCGGCGCGCCTTGCCGCTGCCGATACGGCCGGCGAGCGCGGCCTTGGCGAGGCCCGCGCCGATCGAGGCGGCGACTTCGGCCACCGTCACCGGGCCCGGATATTCGCGGTGCGAGCCATCTGGCAGTTGAATCGAGATCATGGACGAGCTCCGGAAATGAAAAAGCGCGGACCGGCCGCGCTTGTTCGAACGAAGAGAAGACGGGATGCAGACGCGCGGCGGTCTACACCTTCCGACTGGAGGTGGTAGTTCGCGGTGTCATATCCGCGTGGCCTGTCTCGCTCTTGTTCATCATCGGGAAAGGCGATTGTAGGTGAGCGACTTCAGAACGACAGGATCGAGACGTTGGCGACGCGCTCGATGAACCACAGCGTCGCGATGACGATCGCCACGACCGAGCCACCGCCGACGACCACCTTCGCATAGCCGGCGCGCTTCCTGAAGACGAACAGCAGCGTCGTCACGACAGCGACGATGCAGAGCTGCCCGAGTTCGAGGCCGACGTTGAACTGCAGCAGCGCCCACGCGAAAGCCGAGCGCGGCAGGTTCAACTCGGCCAGCACGCTGGCGAAGCCGAAGCCGTGGATGAGGCCGAAGAAGAATGTGACGACGACGCGCTTGACCGGAAAGATCGGCAACAGGTTGTCGAGCGCGGCGAGCACGATGGTGACGGCGATCGCCGGCTCGATGAACGACGAGGACAGCGAGACGATCTTCAGCGCCGCGAGGCAGAGCGTGATCGAGTGCGCGACGGTGAACGCCGAGACGATCCCGACGATCGGCCAGACCGCTTGCGACAGCCGCTCCACCGGCCTCCAGCCGGTGGGTGTGCGCCGCATCACCGAAGGCAGCAGCAAGCAGAGCAGGAAGAGAACGTGGTCGTAGCCGGTGAGGATGTGGCGAACGCCCTCGGCGAGAAACTCCCACCGCGACGGCCCTGCCACGGGTCGCGCCGATGCCGACGCAGTCGAGGTGGCTGCCGATGCCGACCCGGCCGTTGCGCCTGCAGCCGTCAAGGCTCCCGGCACGAGCACCGATAAAGCGATGTCCTGTCCCGGCCGCTGCACCTTGGCGATGCCGCGGTGCGTCGGATCGACGTCGGCAAACAGCGCATAGGAGATCTTTGGCGGCGCGTCGCCGAGCGTGCAGGTCGAAGTCAGGTACAGCACGGCGTAAGCGCCGTCGTTGCGGCGCTCCAGGCCGCGCCCGGTCGGCGTCAGCGGACAACCTTCGATGGTCATGCGCTGCAGCGCGTAGGCCTCGATCCGGGGCCAGGCGCCCCGCACTTCGGCCCAGGTGAGCTTGCCGTTGGCATCGCTGTCGAGATCGAGGGCGACGTCGAGGTCACGCAAGGCGATGTCCCAACGCACGTCGAGCTTGCCCGGCACGATGCCGATCTGCAGATAGGAGTCGCTCGACTTGTGAGCCTCCGCGACCGGGGCGATCGCCAGCACGAACAGGGCGAGCGCGAGGCGAAGCGCGAGGCGCCACCAGGCCTCGCTTCGACAGAAGCCACTCATGCTGTCAGAGCAACGCATCGATCCGGCGGTCGTGCAGGCCCTGGGCAGCCTTCAGCCTGCGCGCTTCATCGATGGCCGCAGCCTGACCGCTGGCGCGAGCGGCCTGGGCGAACACGAGCAGATCGAGCGGCTCGCGCTGCTGGGTGAGGTCGCCACGGGCCAGAGCCAACGCCTTCTCCGGCGCCCGCTCGACGACGAGCGCGAACATCGCCTGTTCGCGGCCGTGGAACACGCGCGCATCCGGACGCTCGTTGGCCAGCGCGATGCGGTCGTGCATCTCGGTGACGTCGCGCAGTGCGGTGCTCGGGACCGACGCGGGCGCCAGCGTGCCAGCGATGGCCAAACGCAGGAGTACGGCGTCGGTGCGGGTCTCGTCTTTCAGCACCGCAAGCGCCTCGGCGGACCGGCGCTGCGCGATCAGGAAGTCGGCGTAGGCGGTCCTCGCGTAGGTGTCGGGCCCGAGCCTGAGCACGGCGCGGTAGGCAGTGTCGGCGGCAGCGATGCGGCCGTCACGCTCTTCGAGCTCGGCCACCGAAGTCGTCAACCAGCCGCGGGCCGCGGCAGGCAGGCGCGGATCCGCGAGCAGCCCGGCGAAGGTTTGCCGAGCCGCAGCGACGTCGCCGCGCAGGGCTGCGTTCTCGGCGAGGCAGGCCGACGCGTAGATGGCGGCACCGGCAGTACCGACTTGCCTGCAAGCCACGTCGGAGTCGGCGTACTTGCCCTGCACCCGCAAGACGGTGGCGAGCGTGAGCCACGCCTGTGACTGGCGCTCGCCGCCGGGCCGCGCCAGCAGCAGGCGCAGGTTGGCGACGGCGGTGTCGAATTCGTGAAGATATTGCTGGAGCGTGGCTTGCACCAACAGCACGTCGGCCGGCGCGTGGGCCGGGTCCGGCCAGGCACGCAAGGCCGCGAGAGCAAGACCGGCGAAACGAGGATCGCCGGACTCATGGGCTTGATCGAGGTATTTGCGTGCGACCGCGACGGCGAGCGCCGGATCTTGCGGGCTGGCGGCGAGGCGCTTCCTCAGCTGCCGTTCTTCGCTGCGGTTGCTCGATGTCGCAGGCAGGACTTCGATGACCTCGTCGTCGCGGCTCGGCGTGATCGGAACGGCCCAGGCGGCCCAGGATGCGAAGGCCAAAAAAAGACCGGCTGCCATGGCGCCGGTCCGGGAGATCGAGAAATACATCGGCACGATCGTAGCGGTGGCGGGCTCGTGCCCGCCACCCAGGATCAGTCGACCACTGCGGGTTCGCTGATCTCGTCTTTCGGGCCCGTGACGGCGCTCGTGTCGACGGGTTCGAGCATGTCCGCCGCCGAGACGACGAGCCGCTTCAGGTAGGCGATGAAGCCGTCCACCGACGCGCTTGCGCTGGCCGGTACTGCGCTCGTTGCCGGCGTGTCGGGCGTGTTCTGGTAATCGCTGCCACCGCACGCGGCGAGGACGGCGGCGAACGAAAACGCCACCCAGGTTGCTTTCTTCATGCGCACTCTCCTTACCTGGCCCCCGGCAGCGGCGTGCCGAGGTATGGGAAGCCGGGCAGCAACGGGCCTGCCGCCTTGACCTTCGGGCCGGCCTGATCGACGCCGTCGTGAAGGTTGTACGACATCGCTCCGAGCGGGACGTTGCTCGGGTTGCAGGTGGCGCCCAGCTTGTAGGTGTTGGCCGTGCCATTGGCCTGGCACAAGCCGCCCATCACCGCGACGAGCGAGATGTCGACGACGTCGTCGTTCGGACGGCGACCGTTCGGGTAGCCGGCCAGATCGCCGCCCGGGCCGGCGAGCAGGCCGCCGAGCAGACCGAGGCGGTTCTGCGAAGCTTCTGCGGTGGCCGGAATGCCGGTGTTCAGGCGCAGCATTTCCGCGGCGACGCCGGTGGCGGGGGTGTTGGTGAAAGCCTTCGGTTGCGTCACGCCCGGGATGCCGGTCAGGAACGTCGTCACCAGGTCGGTACGCGGAAAGTTCTTCGGCGCGATGTTCGGCGTCGCCAGCGCGATCTCGATGAGCGCGGGCAGCGTCGGGTTCGTCACGTACGTGCCGAAGCCGGTCGGCAGGCCGTCCTGGAACGGCTTGGAGCCGTTGAAGCGGTCCTTGTCGGGCAAGCCGATGATCAGTTCGTTGATCAGCGGATGGCCAAGGCGCGAGACCTGGGTCCAGGCGCCGCCGGCGATCGCAGCGGTGCCGTAGCCGGCCTTGGGCGCATTGCTCAGCAGCGAGCCCTGGCGCAGGCTGGCGGTCGTCCAGCCGCCGATCACCGGGTCGCTGCCTGCAGTCAGGCAGCTGGTCGGCACTTCGAGCTCGAGCGAGGTGACGTTCTTGTACTTCAGGTCGTCGGTACCGGCATCCTTGTTCGTCGGATCGAGCACGAAGGCGGCGCTGGGGACGTTGACCAGGTCAAAGATCGCGCCGAGATTGACGGCGAACGGGTCCTTGCGCTGACCGACGAAAAGCTTGCCCGGACCGGTGCAACCCGGGATGGCGATGTTGTAGACGTGCTGGGCGGCATAGCCCGCGTAGTCGGGAATCGTCTTCGTGCCGATGTTGTCGGACGGCTTGGCGAACGTGGCGCTGCCGCCGGCGACGTTGGTCACCGAGGCGCGGGTGCCGGTGCGGCGGTCGCCACGGACGATGTCGACGGTGAATGACTCATTGACGTTCAGGGCAGCGGCGTTCGGCGCGCTCACCTGGCCCGACTGGGTCAGCGGAATCGCCACGGCGGTTCCGCCGATCGGCAGCGTCGTGCCCTTGAGCGCATTGTTGAAGCGGAACTGGAAGGTGATGTGCTCCTTGCCGTCGCCGACGTTGTCGATGTGGATCTCGTACAGCGCGTTGGGGTCGAGCTTGAAGTAGTTCGGGCCGCCGTAGGCGTCTTGCAGCGGCTGGTAGTTCGCGACCAGTGTCACGAAGCCGGCGCGGCCGGTCTCGTAGCTGTTGAACATGTAGAAATCGGTGCCGTCGACCTTAGGCGTAGCGGTGATCGACGGTGCTTCGCGGTGGCTAGAGGCCTGAGCCGTGACGACCGGCAGGCTGCACAGCGCCGCGATCGCCACGACGACAGGCGACAGCTGCCGCTGCGCATGCGAACTTTGTTTCTTCATTCCTTGACTCCTGTTGATGGATTGACTTCTGGATCGCCTGGCTAACCCAGGATGTCAGCCGCATACGTCACCGGGATGGGAATGGATGCGACGGCGCGCCATTTTTGGAGCGGTTGATCGGCCGGCGTGTCAGACGAGCGCCTGGCCGAGTGTGGTCATGGCAAGGAGACCCCTGTGAACACGTCATACTCAAAACAGGACTCTGAAAGCCGTACGTGAACATTCCGTTGCAGCACTTCGCTCGTCTGTCCCGCACGCCCGGCTTGGCACTGTCGGTGGCTGCGGCAATGCTCGGCCACGTCGCTGCCAATGCCAGCGAATCCTGCACCGCCACCAGCGCCCGCGCGGTAGCGCCAGTGGTCGAGCTTTACACGTCGGAAGGATGCAACTCCTGCCCGCCCGCCGACCGCTGGTTGTCGAAGTTGCCAACCGATCCTGCAGTCGTCGCCATGGCCTTCCACGTCGACTACTGGGATCGCCTGGGCTGGACGGACCGCTTCGGCAAGGCCGCCTTCACCGAGCGCCAGCGCCAGCAGCAGGCCAGCAATGGTGCCAGCTTCAGCTACACGCCGCAGGTCGTGCTCGACGGCCGCGACCGCACCGACTGGCCGGCGGCGGTGGTGGCAGGACCGCCACGGCCGCTCGCCCCCGTCGGACTCACGCTCGCCCGCGACGGCGACACGGTCGTGGCGACGGTGACGCCTGCTGCTGCCGCACCGAAGCGCCTCGCCGCGTACTGGGCCGTCACCGAGCAAGGCCACATCAGTTCCGTCAAGGCCGGCGAGAACGTTGGCGCAACGCTACACCACGACTTCGTCGTCCGCGACTACGAGCCGGTGGCCGCGTGGTCGGTCAAGGTTGGCAGCGCCGAGACACTGCGCTTCAAGCCGGCAACGGCGGCCGATCCAGGCCACCCGCGCAGCGTCAATCTCGTCGTTGTCGATGCCGCGAACGGCCGGCCGGTTCAGGCCCTCAAGCTCGGTTGCTGAGCTTCGTCAGGCAGCGCGCAGGGCAGCCCGCAACTCGACGCCGATCTCCGGCTTGCCGGCAAAGGGATCGGTTGGGTTGCGAGCCTGGACGATGTCTTCCAACCGCGTCTGCACGCTCGCCAACGACTTCGGATGGCTGTAGATGTAGAAGCGGCCGGCATCGACGGCGTCGAACACGAACTGGGCGACCTCGGCCGCCGTCAGCTTGCCGCGGCCGACCGCGCGGTCGTTCATCGCCTTGCCGATCAGCTGGCTCTTCGTCGGCTTGTCGGCGGCGAGCGCGTCGGGCCGGTTGCGCTGGCTTTCGGTGATGCCGGTCGGCACGAAGAACGGGCACAGCACCGAGGCGCCGATCTGGTCGGTGACGAGGCGCAGGTCTTGATAGAGCGTTTCGCTCATCGCCACCACCGCGTGCTTGCTGACGTTGTAGACGCCCATGTTCGGCGCGTTGATGAGCCCGGCCATGGAGGCCGTGTTGACGATGTGGCCTTCGTAACCGGCATCCTTCTCGGCCGCGACCAGCATCATCGGCGTGAAGACGCGCAGGCCATGCGCCACGCCCATGAGGTTGACGCCGATGACCCACTCCCAGTCGGCGACCGTGTTCTCCCAGATCAGGCCACCCGCTCCGACGCCGGCGTTGTTGAAGACGAGATGCGGCGCGCCGAAGCGCTCGGCGGTGGCACGGCCGAGGGCCTCGACTTCGGCGGCCTTCGAGACGTCGAGCCGGAACGGCAG
>JAYTYH010000460.1:0-3419 GCA_043742485.1 Rhizobacter sp. | reverse complement strand
GCCTGCTTCCCGAGTTCCTCGTTCTCAAATACAACGTTCCGTTCTACTTCGGCGGTATCGCGGCCGGCTTGCCGAACGCGCTCGGCCAGTTCGGCAGCCTGGTCAGCAATGGCTCGATGTCGATCGTCGCGGCGCTTTTCATCTCTCTGCTGGTCGCCGCCGTCACCTTTGCAGTGGTGTTCGTGGAGCGTGGCCAGCGCAAGATCCTGGTGAACTATGCCAAGCGCCAGGTCGGCAACAAGGTCTACGGTGGCCAGTCCTCGCATCTGCCGCTCAAGCTGAACATGTCGGGCGTCATCCCGCCGATCTTCGCGTCGTCGATCATCCTGCTGCCGACCACGGCGGTGAGCTGGTTCGCCACCGGCGACAGCCTGCGCTGGCTGAAGGACCTCGCCTCCCTGCTGGCACCGGGCCAGCCGATCTACGTGATGCTCTACGCCGCAGCGATCGTGTTTTTCTGCTTCTTCTACACGGCGCTCGTCTTCAACAGCCGCGAGACGGCCGACAACCTTAAGAAGAGTGGCGCCTTCATCCCCGGTATCCGGCCGGGCGATCAGACGGCGCGTCATATCGACCGCATCCTGTCGCGGCTAACGCTTGCCGGTGCGATCTACATCACCGCCGTGTGCCTGCTTCCCGAGTTCCTCGTTCTCAAATACAACGTTCCGTTCTACTTCGGCGGTACGTCGCTGTTGATCATTGTCGTCGTGACGATGGACTTCTGGGCACAGGTGCAGAGCTATGTGATGAGCCAGCAGTACGAATCGCTGCTGAAGAAGGCCAACTTCAAGGCGACCTGAGTTGCCGAGAACCATTCAACGACCACGAGACTGAACGAAAGAACCCCGACGCGGAACGCATGGCGAAAGACGATGTCATTCAGATGCAGGGCGAGATTCTCGAGAATCTTCCCAACGCCACGTTTCGTGTGAAGCTGGAAAACGGTCATGTGGTGCTCGGCCATATCTCCGGAAAGATGCGCATGCACTACATCCGCATCCTACCGGGCGACAAGGTAACGGTCGAGCTGACCCCATATGACCTGTCTCGGGCACGTATCGTGTTCCGGGCCAAGTAGCAGACAAGAGCAGGAGCGAGAAATGAAAGTCGCAGCATCGGTCAAGAAGATGTGCCGCAATTGCAAGGTCGTGCGGCGCAAGGGCGTCGTGCGCGTGATCTGCATCGACCCGCGCCACAAGCAGCGTCAAGGCTAAGGAAACAACATGGCACGTATCGCTGGCATCAACATCCCGCCGCACAAGCACGCCGAGATCGGCCTGACGTCGATCTACGGCATCGGCCGCTCGACGGCGCAGAAGATCTGCGTCAATGCAGGTGTTCCGCTCGACCGCAAGGTCAAGGATCTGACCGACACCGATCTCGAGCGCATTCGCGACGAGCTCGGCCGCATCACGATCGAGGGCGATCTGCGCCGCGAGATGTCGATCAACATCAAGCGGTTGATGGACTTGGGCTGCTACCGCGGATTTCGTCACCGCCGTGGCCTGCCGGTGCGCGGCCAGCGCACTAAGACCAATGCTCGTACCCGCAAGGGTCCGAGAAAGAGCGGCGCGCTCGTCAAGAAGTAAGGAAGACACATGGCAAAGCCTCCAGTCAGTACCGCCGCCCAGCGCGTGCGCAAGAAAGTTCGCAAGAACGTCGCCGATGGCGTCGCGCATGTGCACGCGTCGTTCAACAACACAATCATCACGATCTGCGATCGTCAGGGTGCCGCCCTGGCGTGGGCTTCGAGTGGTGGCCAGGGCTTCAAGGGTTCGCGCAAGTCGACTCCCTTCGCCGCCCAGGTTGCCGCCGAGACGGCCGGTCGCGCCGCCCAGGACCAGGGCATCAAGACGCTCGACGTGCGTATCAAGGGTCCGGGCCCGGGTCGCGAATCGTCGGTCCGGGCGCTGGCTTCTCTCGGCATCCGCATCAACTCGATCTCCGACGTGACGCCGGTGCCGCACAACGGTTGCCGACCGCAGAAGCGGCGCCGCATTTGAGCGGCTCCGCCGATTTCCAAGACCACCGTCTGAGCGCCTAACAACAACACTCGCCAGACTTGCGCGGGCCCTGGCGGGCGCCGCGTCAAAAGCAACACCAAGGACACAACGTGGCACGTTATCTCGGCCCCAAGGCCAAGCTCTCCCGTCGGGAAGGCACCGATCTCTTCCTGAAGAGCGCTCGCCGCCCGATCGGCGACAAGGCGAAGTTCGACTCGAAGCCCGGCCAGCACGGCCGCACTTCTGGTACGCGTACTTCCGACTACGGCATCCAGCTGCGTGAAAAGCAGAAGGTCAAGCGCATGTACGGCGTGCTCGAACGCCAGTTCCGCCGCTATTTCGCGGAAGCCATGCGCCGCCGCGGCAACACCGGTGCGAACCTGCTGTCGCTGCTGGAGTCGCGGCTCGACAACGTCGTGTATCGCATGGGCTTCGGCTCGACGCGTGCCGAAGCGCGCCAGCTGGTGTCGCACCGCGGCATCACCGTCAACGGTGGCGTGGTCGACATTGCTTCCTACTCCGTCAAGGCAGGCGACGCCGTCGCCGTACGCGAGAAGGCGAAGACCCAGTTGCGTATCACCGATGCCGTCAAGCTCGCCGAAGGCCAGGGCATGGCTGCCTGGGTGCAGGTCGATTCCGTCAAGCTCGAGGGCATCTTCAAGAAGGCTCCCGACCGCGACGAGTTCGGTGCCGACATCAAGGAAGCGTTGATCGTCGAGCTGTATTCCCGCTGACGTCCACGCTCGCTGAGCTCGTGGGCCAGAGCCCGCGAGCTCGTTCCCATTTCAGGCCGCTGCCCATTGCCGGGCACGCAGCGGCGTCAATCCAGCCCGGCGCAGTCCATCAGCCTTATCGGTGTCACGAGCCGAGGGTATTGAGAGCAACAGGACGTCAATGCAAACCAATCTGCTGAAACCCAAAGCCATCAACGTCGAGCCGCTCGGCGGCAACCGCGCCAAGGTCACGCTCGAGCCGTTCGAGCGCGGCTATGGCCACACGCTCGGCAACGCCCTGCGCCGTGTGCTGCTTTCGTCGATGGTCGGCTATGCGCCCACCGAAGTCACCATTGCTGGCGTGCTCCACGAGTACTCGGCGATCGACGGCGTTCAGGAAGACGTCGTTCACATCATGTTGAACCTGAAGGGCGTGGTCTTTCGCCTGCACAACCGCGACGAGGTCACGCTGGTGCTTCGCAAGGAAGGCGAAGGCCCGGTCACGGCTGGCGACATCCAGACGCCGCATGACGTCGAGATCATCAACCCCGAGCACGTCATCGCCAACCTGTCGTCGGGCGGCAAGCTCGACATGCAGATCAAAGTCGAGAAGGGCCGCAGCTACGTGCCGGGCAACCTGCGCCGCTACGGCGACGAGCCGACCAAGTCGATCGGCCGCATCGTCCTCGACGCGTCGTTCTCG
>JAYTYH010000459.1:0-4656 GCA_043742485.1 Rhizobacter sp. | reverse complement strand
GGCTCTTGATCGCTTTCTTGAAGAAGGCCTTGGCCGCAGAGCGGCATCACGCCGCGCGCTCAGCCTGAAGTCCACCGTCTGACCGGCCCGATCCACAGCCCGGTACAGGTAGACCCAGCGGCCGCGAAGCTTCACATAGGTCTCGTCGACTCGCCATGACCCACCCGTGAGACGGCCAAAGCGGTTCCAGCGTTTGACGTGCGCAGGTACCACCTCACACACGGGACGATGATCTCGCGATCAAAGTGGCGGTCCTCGAACAGTTTGTCCGAACTCGAGAACCTGGCCATCGCACTGCCCTTAGCTCATGGGAGAGCCGAAGAATAGAGGGCCAGGCGAATTGCACCAGAGCCCACGCAGGCGCGCGAACAGGCTTGCGGAGATCTCCGCCACCTCCGCCTCGGAGCGCAAACGGAGGCGCGCCATCAACTCGCGCGACGCCCTTCTCGCGACCGGCGCACGGCCGCTGGCGTCGAGGTCGGCGAAGCAACGATGGACCCCGAAAAACAGGTTCTCGGCCATCGTCTGCAAGGTGTTGACCGGACCGGCGAAATCGCCGATCGGCAACAGGCCCATCTCCTCGCGGGTCAGCACCGTCGCCCGGATCGCCGCCTCGCGGTAGGCCTCCGGCGTCATCGCTTCGAGGTTGCGATCGGCCCGGTCGAGGGCCACGACGAGATCACGGAGCAGCTTGATCCTTGCATTCACGTCGGAATCTCCTGAGTGGGATGCTGGCCATTGCTTCGGCGCTTCATGCATCGACTTGAGCGAGCCGAGGCGAGAAACGGTGCGAATGCCCACATCCAACTCCGGGGCCAGGCCCCGCCCGGCGCCTGCCGGCGTGCCGATCAGGCGCCGAGAACGGCCGCTGTGACGACGATCTCGATCTTCCAGCCGGCGCGCGCGAGCTGCGCCTCGACGGTGGCGCGCGACGGGGCTTGGCCGGGCGCGACCCAGGCGTCCCAGACCACGTTCATGGCGGCGAAGTCGGCCATGTCGGCGAGGAAGATCTGCGCCATCAGGATGCGCGACTTGTCGCTGCCGGCCTCGGCGAGCAGCGAGTCGATGGCAGCGAGCACCGACTTCGTTTGCCCGGCGATGTCTTTCTTGGCGTCTTCGGCGACCTGGCCGGCGAGATAGACCACGCCCTGGTGGACGGAGCCCTCGCTCATGCGGGCGGCGGGATGGATGCGGCGGATGTCGGCCATGGCGATGCGGGTGCGGGTGGTAAAGCAGCGAGCCTAGCGCGTCATCGCCGTGCCTGCCGACACGCGACGGTGCACGCCCGGACAACGCCCGGGGCGTGGCGACCTCAGACGGCGGCACGCTCGGCATCCTGATTCCGCCGTCGATCAACATGATCTTCTACGCGGTCCCAACCGACACGTCGGTGGCCGACCTCTACGCCGCTGGCTTCATTCCGGGCTTCATGCTGGCGGCGCTGTTCTCGCTCGTCGTCGTCGGCTGGGTCTACGCCGGCATCGCGACGCCGACCGCGGCGGCGCGGCAACTCGCCGGCGGTCCCGGCGTCACGTCCACACGCGCCGGCGCGACGCGGTAAGGTCTCGACATGCAGATCGAAAACCACCACGCCCGCCTCGCCGACATGTCGATGCATTACGCCGCGGCTGGCGCCGGTGAAGCCGTCGTCCTCCTGCACGGCTGGCCGTCGACGTGGTACGAGTGGCGCCACGTGATGCCGGCGCTCGCCGCGCGCTACCGTGTGATCGCGCCCGACCTGCGCGGCCTCGGCGACAGCTCGCGGCCGCTCGACGGCTACGACAAGAAGTCGATAGCGGCGTGCGTGTGGGAGCTGCTCTCGTCGAGGCTCGGGCTCGAGCGCTTCCACCTGGTCGGCCACGACTGGGGCGGCCCGGTCGCCTTCGCGCTCGCCGCCGCGCATGCCGATGCGGTCCGCACGCTGACGATCGTCGACGTGACCGTGCCCGGCATCGGGCCGGATGTCTCGCAGGGCGGCAAGCGCTGGCACCACGCCTTCCACATGACGCCCGACCTCCCCGAAGCGCTCGTCGTCGGGCGTGAACGAGCCTACCTGAGCTGGTTCTACGAGGCCTTTTCGTGGCAGCGCGGTGTCTTCAGCCCGGCCGACATCGACGAGTACCTGCGGACGTACGGCCAGCCGGGCGCGCTGCGCGCGGGCTTCGCCTACTACCGCAACATCCCGCGCGACATCGTCGACAACCGCGCCCTGCTCGACGCCGGCCTCTGCCTGCCGATGCCCGTGCTCGCGGTCGGCGGTGGCCGGGCCGAGGCACGCGGGCGCGGCCACGAGCCCGAAGAGTCGCTGCGCCTCGTCGCCGCGGACGTGACCGGCGCCGTCGTCGCCGACTGCGGCCATTTCGTTCCCGAGGAGAAGCCCGACGAGCTCACCGCGTTGCTGCTCGGCCACTTCGCCCGGGCGCGCGACACCGCCTAGCGCGCAAGCCGCCTATCGACTGCGGCCGAAGACGGCGCCGCCTGCGAAGCGGGCGCGATCGCCGAGTCGCTCTTCGATGCGCAGCGCCTCGTTCCACTTCGCCATGCGTTCGCCACGCGCGAACGAGCCGACCTTGAGCTGGCCGGTCTGCCAGCCGATCGCCAAGTGGACGATGGTCGTGTCCTCGGTCTCGCCGGAGCGGGCGGAAACGATGCCGGCGT
This sequence comes from Rhizobacter sp., assembly GCA_043742485.1. Taxonomy (GTDB): domain Bacteria; phylum Pseudomonadota; class Gammaproteobacteria; order Burkholderiales; family Burkholderiaceae_C; genus Schlegelella_A. The sequence continues at coordinate 1,998 of JAYTYH010000459.1, read as the reverse complement.
AGCCGAGCGCCTGCGCCGCCCGCCATGCCTCCAGAGTCTCGCTCAGCGTGCCGCGCTGGTTGGGCTTGAGCAGCACCGCATTGGCGGCGCCGCGCGCCGCTGCCTCGCGCACGAGCGCCGCATCCGAGACGAGGAAGTCGTCGCCGACGACCTGCACGCGCTTGCCCGCGGCGCGCGTGAAGCGCGCGAAGCCCTCGGGGTCGTCCTCGGCGAGCGGGTCTTCGATCGAGACGATCGGGTACTTGTCGATCCAGTCGAGAAGCAGCTCGATGAGGCCGTCGGCGTCGAGTTCGCGCGCCTCGAGCGCCAGCGTGTAGCGGCCACCGCGGCCGAACTCGGAAGCGGCGATGTCGAGGGCGATCGCGACCTGCTCGCGCGGCACGAAGCCGGCGCACTCGATCGCCGCCACGAGCGTCTCGAGCGCCTGCTCGTTGCTCGCGAAATCCGGCCACCAGCCACCCTCGTCGGCGACGCCCGCGAGCGGGCCCTTCGCCTGCATCAGCAGGCCGGCGTGGCGGTAGACCTCGGCGGTCCAATCGATCGCCTGGCGGAAGTCGCGCGCGCCGGGGCAGACGATCATGAAGTCCTGGATGTCGACACGCCGGCCGGCATGCGCACCGCCACCGAAGATCTGGATCTGCGGCATCGGCAGCAAGGTCGCCGCGTCGCCGCCGAGATAGCGATAGAGCGGCAGGCCGAGCGACGCCGCGGCCGCGTGCGCGCCGGCCATCGAGACCGCGAGCGTGGCGTTGGCGCCGAGCCGCGTCTTCGCCGGGGTGCCGTCGAGCTCGATCAGGCGCCGGTCGAGCGCAGCCTGGTCGTCGGCGGCCTGCCCGGCGAGCGCACGGGCGATCTCGCCGTTGACGTGGCCGACTGCCTGCAGCACGTCGAGCCCGCCGAACGCTGCGCCGCCATCGCGCAACTCGAGCGCCTCACGCGTGCCCTTGGAGGCGCCGGCCGGCACGATCGCGCGCCCGCAGGAGCCGTCGGCCAGGGTCACCTCGGCCTCGACCGTCGGCCGGCCGCGGCTGTCCCAGACGCGGCGCGCATGGATCGTGCGGATATCGCGCGTGCTCATCGGCCGATCGCCTCGCGCCAGGCGGCGGCGACCGCGCGCGGATGCGCCGGCGGGTCGAACAGCAAGGGCCGCGCGACCCGACGCACGAGATCGCGTTGCGTCTCTTCGGTGAGGTATTCGACCGGCGACTTGCCGTCGACGCGCGCGAGCAGCAGGCCGGGAAGCAACGCCGCGGCACGGCGCTCGAGCGCGGCGCGCGGTTCCCAGTCGACGCCGTCGAGGTAAGCGTCGGCGAGCGCCTCGAAGCAGGCCAGGAATGCTTCGCTCGCGCCCGGCGTCCACAGGCACTTGAGCAGCAGATGGTTCAGGCAGAAGGCAATGTCGAACGCCGGATCGCCCCACCACGCGCACTCGGCATCGAGGAGCACCGGCCCGTTCGCACCGACCAGGATGTTCTTCGGGCTGACGTCACCGTGCACGAGGGCGAGCCGATGCGATTGCGTCTCGGCGACGAGTGCCTGCAACCGTGCTCGCAGGTCCTCATGGCGCGAGGCGGTGGCGAGCAGGTAGGGATCGAGGCGGATGTCGAAGAAGATCGCGTCGCTGTCGAACTGCGCCGCGAGCTCGGGCCGCGCCGCGGAAAAACCGTGGATGCACGCCAGCACGCGGCCGACCGCGCGCGCGGTCGCGACGTCGGCTTCGCCGCTGTGCAGCAGCGACTTCCAGAGGCGATAACGCGCCGGCGGCAGGTAGCTCATCACGAGAACGCCCAGCGCCGCATGCTGGCCGAGCACTTCCGGCGTGCAGCCCGGCACGGCTTCACCGGCCACCTGCATCCAGCGCGCCTCGTACCGATTGCGCTCGATTGGTGCCTGCCAGTCGGCCACGACGCGCAGCTTGGCCAGGGCGCGCTTTGCGCAGACCGGCCTGCCGGCGACATCGATGCGCCAGATGTCGGAAGACACGCCACCGGTCATGGC
>JAYTYH010000458.1:0-1685 GCA_043742485.1 Rhizobacter sp. | reverse complement strand
TCGACCTGCTGTTCACCTTCAACATCGCGATGGCGTTGATGGTGATGATGGTCGCGGCCTACATGGTCAAGCCGCTCGATTTCGCGGCAATCCCTTCCGTCATCCTGCTGACGACGCTGCTGCGGCTTTCGCTCAACGTCGCCTCGACGCGCGTCGTGCTGCTCGAAGGGCACACCGGCGCGTCGGCCGCCGGCAAGGTGATCGAATCGTTCGGCCACTTCCTGATCGGCGGCAACTTCGCGGTCGGCCTGATCGTCTTCGCCATCCTCGTCGTCATCAATTTCGTCGTCGTGACGAAGGGCGCCGAGCGCATCGCCGAGGTCGGCGCGCGCTTCACGCTCGACGCGATGCCCGGCAAGCAGATGGCCATCGACGCCGACCTGAACGCCGGCCTGATAGACCAGAACGAAGCGAAGCGACGCCGCGCCGAGGTCGGCGACGAAGCCGAGTTCTTCGGCTCCATGGACGGCGCCTCGAAGTACGTACGCGGCGACGCGATGGCCGGCCTGCTCATCCTCTTCATCAACATCATCGGCGGCTTCATCATCGGCGTGCTCCAGCACGACCTGACGGCCGCGCAGGCGGCCGACAGCTACATCCTGCTCGCCGTCGGCGACGCGCTGGTAGCGCAGATCCCGGCGCTGCTCATCTCGGTCGCAGCGGCGATGGTCGTGTCGCGCGTCGGCAAGGGCAGCGACGTCGGCAGTCAGATCACCAGCCAGGTGTTCTCGTCGCCGCGCTCGCTGGCCATCGTCGCCGGCGTGCTCGGCGTGCTCGGTGCCATTCCAGGCATGCCGCACATCGTCTTCCTGCTCCTCGCCGCGGGCCTGGGCTACGGCGCCTGGCGGCTGCGCGAGCACCAGCGGCGCACGAAGAACGCACCCAAGCCGCCACCGGCGCCGCCGGAAGCGAATGCCGAGGCGAGCTGGGACGATCTGCAGCCGGTCGACACGCTCGGCCTGGAGGTGGGCTACCGCCTGATCGCGCTCGTCGACAAGGCGCGCCAGGGCGACCTGCTCGCACGCATCAAGGGCGTGCGGCGCAAATTCGCGCAAGACGTCGGCTTCCTGCCGCCGCCGGTGCACATTCGCGACAACCTGGAGCTCAAGCCGAGCGCCTATCGTCTGACCCTGCGCGGCGCCATCGTCGGCGAAGGCGAGGCCTATCCAGGCATGTGGCTGGCCATCAACCCGGGCGGCGCGAACACGCCGCTGCTCGGCACCGCGACCACCGACCCCGCGTTCGGCCTGCCAGCCACCTGGATCGAGGAACGCCAGCGCGAGCAGGCCCAGATAGCCGGATTTACGGTCGTTGATTGCGCGACCGTCATCGCCACCCACCTTTCACACTTGATGCAACTGCACGCGGCACGGTTGCTCGGCCGTGTCGAGACCCAGCAGCTCGTCGAGCACGTGACCAGGCTGGCCCCGAAACTCATGGAAGACGTGATCCCCAAGATGGTCGGCATCGCCGCTTTGCAGAAGGTGCTGCAGCTCCTGCTCGAGGAAGGCGTGCACATCCGCGACATGCGCTCGATCGTCGAGTGCCTGGCCGAGTTCGCCGCCACCGTCACCGACCCGGCCGAGCTGGCGAAGCGGATCCGCGTCCATCTCGCGCCGTCGATCGTCCAGCAGATCTACGGGCCGATCAAGGAGCTGGAAGTCATCGCCCTCGAGCCCGAGCTC
>JAYTYH010000457.1:0-15705 GCA_043742485.1 Rhizobacter sp. | reverse complement strand
CCTCGAGCGCGCCTCGGGCAAGCGCGAGGGCACCGACTTCTTCGTCTGCTTCCAGCCGGAATTCCTGCGCGAGGGCTCGTCGATCCGTGACTACGACCGGCCGCCCTTCACCATCGTCGGCGCCCGCGGCGATGCGGCGGTGGCGCCGCTCCGGCAGCTCTTTGGCCACCTGCCGTGCGACTTTCTGGTCACCTCGATTCGTGCCGCCGAGACGGTGAAGTACGCCTGCAACAACTTCCACGCCCTCAAGATTACCTTCGCCAACGAGACGGCGCGCCTGTGCGAGGCGCTCGCAGTCGACCCTTTCGAGGTGATGGAACTGGTCTGCCGGGACACCCAGCTGAACATCTCGCCAGCCTACCTGAAGCCCGGCTTCGCGTTCGGCGGCTCGTGCCTGCCCAAGGACCTGCGTGCCACGCTCTACCTCGCCAAGCAGCACGACGTGGACCTGCCGATGCACGCCGGCATCCTGGCCTCGAACCGCGCCCACGTCGAGCACGCGATCACCAAGGTGCTGGCTACCGGCAAGCGGCGCGTCGGCATGATCGGCCTGGCCTTCAAAACCGGCACCGACGACCTGCGCGAGAGCCCGCTGGTTACCGTCGCCGAGCAGCTGATCGGCAAGGGGATGCCGGTCCTCATCTACGACCCCGACGTGCACCTATCCAAGCTGCTCGGCGCGAACCGGCGCTTCATCGAGGATCGGCTGCCGCACCTCGGCGCCCTGCTGCGCGAAGATCTCGCCACGGTCGTGCAGGAATCGGATCTGCTGCTCATCGGCTTGGGCGACCGCCGAACCCTGGATGCGCTCGCTGGTATGGTGAGGAGCGATCATGTCGTCCTTGCCCTGACGGGCATCGAGTTGCCGCCCGGGTTGCCGTGCAGCCATTTCGGGCTGACCTGGGCCGGCGGGGGTCCGGGCCTCGACGGCAAGCGGCCATGAGCGAGTCGTAGGGAGAAATGATGGGCGAGACGATGACCCCCGCTGCAGCGAGCCCGGCTTTGCCGCTGAGGCCCACCTCGGCGGAGCTGATGGCGGTGTTCGACCTCAAGTACCGCCAGGAGGCGCAGCTCGGCTCCGGGCCGAAAACGCGGCTGGGCTTCGGCTACTTCAATCCCGACGACCACTACGAAGCGATCGTTTCGAAGTTGCTGCGCCCCGGCGATTCGTGGGCCGACGTCGGTTGCGGGCGCGACATCTTTCCGAGCAACCGGCCGCTGGCGCGCCAGCTCACCTCACGCAGCGGCTACGTGTTTGGCATCGATCCCGACCCGAACATCCGCGACAACGCGCTGATCTCGGCAAGGTTCGAAGGGCTGGTCGAAGACTGCTCGACCACGCACCGCTTCGATCTCATCACCCTGCGCATGGTCGCCGAGCACATCGTCGAGCCGGCCCGATCGATGGCCAAGATCGCCGACCTGCTCAAGCCAGGAGGCATCGCCGTCATCTACACGCCGAACAGGCGCTCGCCGGTGCCGCTGATCACCCGGCTGGTGCCGAACGACTATCACCACTTCTTCAAGCGGATGCTGTGGGACGGGCAGGCGCGCGACACGTTTCCTACCGCCTTCAGGCTGAACACGCGCAAAGCGCTGACCAGCCACTGCCGAAGCGCCGGCCTCGAGGAGGTCTTCTTCACGTACCTCGACGACTGCCGCACGTTCGACGCCTACCACTGGCTGAACGTCGCCGAGCTGAGCGTTCAGAAGATGATGCGCTCGTTCGGCATGCGCTATCCCGAGAACTGCCTGCTCGGCGTCTATCGCAAGGCCTGAGCGGCGCGGTGGGCAGGCGAATCGACATGGCCGAAATCGCACCCTTGCGCGTGCTCACCTTCACCTCGCTGTTTCCTAGCGCGGCGCGGCCGCGGCACGGCATATTCGTCGAGACGCGGCTGCAGCATCTGGTCGACGACTGCGCGGTAGACGCCCGCGTCGTGGCACCGGTTCCGTGGTTTCCCTTCCGCTCGCCGCGTTACGGGCGCTACGCGGACTATGCCGCCACGCCGCGCCGCGAGACCCGTGCCGGCGGCCTTCGCGTCACCTATCCGCGCTACCTCATGCTGCCCCGCGTCGGCGTTGCGTTCCAGCCCGAAAGCATGGCGCGCGCAGCGCGGGCGGACATCGCGGCCTTGCGGCGCGGCGGCTGGGTTCCCGACATCATCGACGCCCACTATCTCTATCCCGACGGCGTCGCCGCGGCGCTGCTCGCGCACGAGCTCGGCATCCCCTTCATCGCCACGGCACGCGGCAGCGACGTCAACGTGCTCGCGCGCACACCCGGGCCGGCGGCCCGCATCGTGCACGCGGCCGGGCTCGCCGCGGCGTTGATCGCGGTGTCCTGGCCACTCAAGAAAGCGCTCGTCGAGCTCGGCGTGGCAGAAGCGAAGATCGTCATCCTGAGAAATGGTGTCGACCTCGACGTCTTCCAGCTTGAGGACAAGGAGGCTGCACGCCGACGCCTCGGGTTTGGGGCGGAGCGCCTGGCCATCTGCGTCGGCAACCTGCAGCCGGAAAAGGGCCATGCGCTGGCGATCGAATCGCTGTGCATGCTGCCCGGCTTCCGGCTCGTCATCGCCGGCGAGGGCCCGCTGAGGGGCGAGCTGACGGCACTGGCCCGGCGCGTGGGCGTCGCCGAGCGCATGAGCTTCCTGCCGACGATGACGCAGGGCGAGCTGCGCCATCTGTACTGCAGCGCCGACGTGATGCTGCTGCCGTCGACCCGCGAAGGCTGGCCCAACGTCGTGCTTGAGTCGCTGGCGTGCGGCACGCCCGTCGTCGCCGTGGACGTCGGGGCCGTGCGGGAAATGCTCAACCGGCCCGAATTCGGCCGCGTCGTGACATCGCGCGACCCGGTCCCCTTCGCCCGGGCGGTGCTGCGGGCCACCAACGCGCCGGAGCGGCGCGAGCAGCTTCGCCGCCACGCCGCCGGCTTCGACTGGATCTCGATCTCGAGGGGGCAGCTCGAGGTGATGACTCGCGTGCTCGGCCGGGCGCCATACGCAAGTGCGAGCACCGAAGCGGGCGAAGGCGCTCACCGGTCCGGGGCCTCCCGGTCCACGGCCTGAACGCCGCGGGGCAACTTCAATGCTGTTCGCCATCGCCTTCGCGCTGTTTTGCGCGGCCTGCACCATGCTGGCGTTCATGCGCCATCCGATATGGGGCTTCTACTTCTACCTTGCGACCACGTTCGTCTACCCGCCGGGGCGCTGGTGGGGCTACCTGTTCGGTGACCTTCGCTGGGCGCTGATCGCCGCCGCGGTCACGGCCCTGGCAATCGTCCTGCACCTCGGCAAGCTGAAGGAAAAGCCGCTTTGGCTCGGCAACGGTGCGGCCGCTGTGCTCTTCATCTACTGCGCCTTGATGTGGCTGCAGACGCCGCTCGCGGTCGCCCGCGACGACCACGTCGCCGGCGCCATCCTGTTCGCCAAGTCGCTGGTGGCGTTCTGGGTTGTCTACCGAATCACCGATTCTAGGGAGCGCGTCCGCGACCTGCTCCTCGCCCACGTGATCGGCTGCGCCGTCCTCGGATTGCAGTCGATGCTGGTCGGGCGGCAGAACGAGCGCCTCGACGGCGTCGGCGGCCCAGGCCTCGACGACGCCAACACCCTGGGCATGTACTTGGCGACGGGCCTGGTCGCCGCCTCCGGGCTGGTGCTCACGCAGAAGGGCTGGCGCCGTTGGCTGAGCCTGGGAAGCATGGCCCCCATCGCCAACGGCTTCGTGCTCGTCAACAGCCGCGGCGCGATGCTCGGCCTCGCGGCCGGTGCCGTCGTGCTGGCGTTCTGCAAGTCCGGCCAGCACCGCCGGGAGTTCTGGGCGCTGGCAGCGGTCGCGGTCGTACTCGGTGCGATCGTCGTCGACAAGGCGTTCGTCGTGCGCATGTTCACGATTTCCGAAGTCACGACCGAAGAGGCCGACTCGAGTGCGCAGAACCGGGTGGAACTGGCCAAGGCGCAACTGCTGATGTTCCTCGATCACCCGATCGGCATTGGCCATCGCGGCACCGCCGCCCTGAGTCGCGACTACCTCGACGAGAAGTGGCTCAGCATCGATCTGGCTCGACGCTACGAACCGGCCGAACGCTCGTCGCACAACACCTTCCTGACTGCGCTCGTCGAACAAGGCGTGTTCGGCGCGATGCTTTTCCTGGCGCTGGTGCTGTGGATCGGCGGCGCGACATGGCGTGTCCGGCGTTGGCAAGCCTCGGCTGCCGACCCCGAGCTTGTCACCCTGGGCGCCACGATTTGCGCGGCGCTGGCCGTCGTATTCGTGGCGGGCAACACCGCCGACTACCTCCTGGCCGAAGTCCAGTTCTGGCTTCTCGCGGCGCTGGTCTCGGTGCGCCAGTTGATTCCTGAAAATGCCGCGTTCATGAGCCGCGACGACGCTGGCGCCGGCATCCGCCGCGTGACCGTCTGAGCACGCCTGCAGCCCGGCACGCACGCTACTCGACGATGTTTCGCCTGCCGCTGTCGCTCGCTTCACCCGCCGGCAGGCGCGGGCGCCTCAGCGTCATGATCTTTCATCGCGTGCTGGCGCGCCCGGACCCGCTGTTCCCCGACCTGCCCGACGCCGCCGGCTTCGAGGCGCGCATGCGCTGGGTCAGGGCGTGGTTCAACGTCGTGCCCCTGGCCGCCGGCATCGAAAGCCTGTACCGCGGCGACGTGCCGGCGCGGGCGCTGGCGCTCACCTTCGACGACGGCTACGCCGACAACGAGGACGTCGCCGCGCCGATCCTCGAGCGGCTCGGGCTGACGGCGACCTTCTTCGTCGCCAGCGGCTTTCTCGGCGCCGGCTGCATGTGGAACGACCGCGTCATCGAGGCGATTCGGTCCTGCACGCGCGGCGACGTCGACCTCGCGGCCGTCGGCCTCGCGCGGCTGTCGCTGGCCGGCACCGAGGCGAGGCGGCAGGCGATCACGTCGATCTTGCTCGCGCTCAAGCACCTCGAGCCGGCCCGGCGGGAAGCGGCCACTGCCGAGGTCGTGGCGGCGGCCGGCGCCGCGCCCGCACCTGCGCTCATGATGAGCCCGGAGCAGCTCCGGCGCCTCCGCCGGGCGGGAATGGAGATCGGCGCGCACACCGTCACGCACCCGATCCTGACTCGGCTCGACCATGACTCCGCCCGCGCCGAGATGCGGGGCAGCAAGGTCGCGCTCGAAGCCATCGTCGACGCGCCGGTCACGCTCTTCGCTTATCCGAATGGCGTGCCGGGCCAGGATTACGCGGCCGAACACGCACTCATGGCGCGCGAATGCGGCTTCAGCGCCGCACTGTCGACGGCCTGGGGCGCGGCGACGATGCGCTCCGATCGCTTCCAGCTCCCCCGCTTCACGCCCTGGGACACGACGCGGGCGCGCTACGGCGCGCGGCTCCTGGCCAACCTCGCTCGTGCGAAGGAGCAGGCGGCCTGAAAGCGCGTCCGCTCCCTCATAGCTTGCGGGAGTCGAGCCACAGGCCGAGCATCATCAGCACCCAGACCATGGTTCCGAAGTAGGCCGGATGCTCGCGCAGGCGCGCCGCGAGCAACGCGTCGACGAAGCCGGGCCGCACGATGCCGCGGTGGCGCAGCAGGTCGATGCCTGCCCGGGCCAACTCGTTCAATGGCCCGTGCTCGACCAGCCAGGTGCCGACGGGCAGGCCGAAGCCGTGCTTTTGTTTGCTGATGACGGCCGGCGGCAGGAAATCGCGCAGGGACTCCTTGAAGAACCAGCGCAGCGTCGTGCCGCGCAGCTTGAGGTCGGCGCCCAGACCCTCCGAGAAGGCGACAATCCGCTCGTCGAGAAGGGGAAAGGCGACATCGACGCCGGCCAGCTCGCACATCCGCGTCACCTTCGGCAGGTCGCCGTCGGCGAGGATGAAACGCAGGTCGATGGCCTGCATCTGGTTGACGAGGCTAGCGCCGGCGTGGCGCGCGTGGGCTTCGGTCAACAGCTCCTGCGGATGGCCGGTATCGATGGCGGCCAGGAACTCGGGGGTGAACACCTCGGCAATGCCGAGATGGTGCAGCAGGTTGTACGACAAATAGCGCTCCGGCATCGGCGGTCGCGCCTGCTCGACGTAGCTGCGCAGCTTGGCCAGCGGGGCAAGGCTTCGCAGGCCAGGCGTCGCCAGCAGCAAGGGCTCGATCAACGAGCGCCTGAGCGGCGCCGGAACGCGCTGGTACAGGCCGAGCAGGTAGTGCTTGCCATAGCGCTCGTTTCCGCCGAACAGCTCGTCGCCGCCGTCGCCGGCGAGCAGGCGCTCGACGCCGTGCTCGCGGGCGAGCTTGGCGCAGTAGTAGGTCGGAACCGCTGAGGCATTGCCGAACGGCTGGTCGTACGCGGCCGCGATCATCGGCACGGCCGCCACCACATCAGCCGGCGTCACGTAGTAGGCGTGGTGCTCGCAGGCGAAGTGGCCGGCGGCGATTCGGGCGTATTCCATCTCGTCGTAGCCAGCGACGTCGAAGCCGATCGAAAACGTCTGCGCTGGACCGGTGCCGGCGCGCGCGAGCATGCCGCTTACCGTCGAGCTGTCAGTGCCACCGGAGAGGAAGGCACCGCTCACCGCGCCGGCAGCGGCGTCTTCGACAGCCGACTTCAGGAGGCCGACGAACTCATCCTTCAAGACCGCGACGTTGCGATGGGTGTCCTCGTTGAAGCGAAGGCTCCAGTACGGCGTGGGCTCGCCGGCCACGCCCGCCACGAACTCGAGGCAGCAGCCGGGGGCCAGGCGCTTCAGGCCCGCGAAAACGGTGTCCGGACCGGGGCTCACGTGATAGAAAAGGTAGTCGTACAGGCCCTGTTGCGAGAGTTCGCGGCGCACGCCCGGGCAGCCACCGAGCAAGTCGAGGGTCGAGGCGAACGCCAGCCCAGCATTAATGCGGCCGAAGACGAGCGACTGCACACCGATCCGGTCGACCGCGATCAGGCCCCGGTGCGTCCGGCTGTCCCAGGCGGCGAGCGCGAAGTCGCCACCGATCGCCGGCAGTGCTGCCTTGCCGCGCTCTTGCAAGTCGCGCAGGAGGGCAAGCGGGTCGGCGCCGCGGCGCGCCTCGTCGCAGACACGCGGGTGGCCGGCAAGCGCGAGGAAATAGCCGTCATGCTCGAGCATCCGGCATACCGGCGCGCCGAACACGGCGAGCCCCGCATGCGCCGCCGCCTTCAGCTCAAAGCCCCGCACCGGCGACGGGTTCGCTGCCAGCATGCTGCGCAGCGCGTCGGCCACCTGCTCTTGGGTCTGCCTGGCAAAGACGCCGCACAGGCCTTTCACAATGAGCGTACCTCGCCGTGGCTCATCGCAACGCCCGCCGCGCTTTGGTCGAACTGGCGCAGCCAGGCGAGCGTCTGATCCTCGACGTCGGTCAGCCAGCCACGCTTCGAGAACGTGTGGTCGGCTTCGGGGACATCGATGCGGCTGACCTTCGGATCGGCGAGCAGGCCCCGCCAAGCAACTGAAGTCTCGGCGTAAAACAGGAACTCCTTGGCAGTGAGGTCGTTGCCACTAAGGATCAGCAGCGCACGACCGCGGAAAGCCGCCAGGCCGCGGGCCATCCTCGCCTGAAAGGAATCGTCTTGTACCGCCGGCGACCGAGGGGAACGCGCTTCCTTCAAATCGGTGGCGAGGGCGCCGAACGACGCGCGCCAGTCGACGCCGCCACGCAGCAGCTTGACCCAGAATTGGCGCTGCAAAACGCGATCGAGGTAGTAGTGCCTGACCCGCGTCGCCGCCAGCGACGTACCGCTGCGCACCCACGGATTCGCGGCGGCGATGCCGGCCACACGGGCATCGCCGGTCGCGAACATCAAAGCCGCCGAAGCGCCGTCGCATAGGCCCCAGAGCGCGATACGTGCGAGCTTCGGGCGAGCCGCGAACAACGCATCGATCGCGGCGCCGAGGTCTTGGCGACAGGTCTCGAAGCTCGCCAGGTCGCCGTCGCTGTCGCCCATGCCGGTGTAGTCGAAGCGCAGCGTTGCAAAGCCGGCGCCGGCCCAACGCCGTGCCATCTGCACGAACTGACGATGGCTGCCGACACGGTACTGCGGTCCTCCGACGACGATGACGACCGCCGTCGAAGACTGCACCGTGCCGGCCGGCGGAGTCGACAGGACGCCCCACAGCCGCCCCCGCGAGCCCTCGAAGGCGAGAGCCTCGTCGACGGGTTGCTCGTCGTCGCGGCCGGCGCCGCGGCTTGCCCCTGGCTCTGCATCTAACCGAACGCGGCCGACCTCACCCTGCTGGACGGCGACGGCACCGCCCTGCAGCCCGGCGAGCGTGCGCTCGAGCAGGAGATCGCAGTCCTCGATCTCGGCGGTCTGCCAGAACGGCGGCCCGACGACGGCGGCTGCCGTCACCTCGACACCGCGCCGCTGCAACTGCTCGACCACGCGAGCGGACGCAGGCGAGAGGCTCGGCCGAACGTCGGGCGCAGTCTCGAGCCAGACGATGCGGCCCGTGAAGGCCGCCGGCACGTCGAAAGTAGCGTGCTCGAAGGCCGCCGCCAGGCCCGGATTCAGCTCGTAGCCTCCCACCTCGACGGCCTGGTCGGTGCCGACTGTCGGCCGCCGTGGGGCAGCGCCGGCGATTCGAGCCTCACCGACGATTCGCGCCCCCGCATGCAGGCGCAGGAACTGGCGAAGATGCTGGGCACCCGATAGCACCGGTTGCCACAACAGCAGGTTCGTGCCCGGCCGCACTGCCAGGGCAGCCGCCGAAAACAAGGCGCCCGCACGCATGCACCAGAGCCAGACGGGACGCTGCGGATCGGCGTCGCCGAGCTCCGCCGCCACGTCGTCGGTCCAGTCGCTCCAGGATGCGGCCACGAACTCGCCGGCCGAGTCGCCGCAGCCGGCGAGGTCGCGTTGCACCACGCGCCAGCCACGAGCGGCCAGAAGGCGCGCCATCCGCGCTGCCATTCGGCGCGACTTGTTCATCTCCTCGGCGAAGGCCGGCACGAAAACGACAGTCCCGCAAAAGCGACGCCGGTCGGCCGGCTCGGACACTAGGCGAAAGCGCAACCCCCGGTTGCCGTGAACGAACGAAGCCGACTGTTCGAATGGCGCGGCGTCGCTCACCGAGCCAGTTTGCCCTGGACGAAACCGGTCAGGCTGGCGACGGAAGCGAAGGTGCGACCATCGACTTCATCGTCGTCGACGATGAAGCCGAAGCGCTCTTCGAGCGCCGTCAGGATCGACACCACGGCCATCGAATCGAGCTCCGCGACACTGCCGAGCAGGACCGAACCACGATCCAAAGGCACCTTGCGGGCGTCGAGGCTGAGAACGGACCTCAGCGTCTTGATCACTTCATGTTCAATGTCCAAGGTTCGATCCGTTTCGAGAGTGAGAAATCATCGTCAGTGGGCGCCCTTTTTACGCGTTGCCGCCGGCACATCGAGCTGCGCCAGGCGGCTCTGCAAGGCAGTCGCATCGGGCACGATCTTCAGCCCTGTCTGGAGTATTTCGCGCGCCCTCGCCTTGTCGCCCAGCTCCTTGTAGTAGTCGCTGATCTGAGCGTACGGCGGCCAATAGTCTGGCTTCAGCTCGGTAGCGCGCTGGAGCTCGGCGATCGCAGCCGAGCCTCGACCCAGCCGGATCAGGTTCTCGCCCTTCTTGGAGAGAATTTCGGGCAGCAAAACGAAGTCGGGCGTCGCGTGATCGATGACATAGTTGAACTCTCCGATCGCATCGTTCAGGTAGAACTGTCGTGTGACCGCATCCTTGGACAAAAGCACGGCCCGATTGGTTTTCATGATGCCCCAGCAATAGTGATGCATTGCGTGAAACGTCGGCCCGAGCTGGGCGTACCAACCGTCGATCGTGGATTTGTCGTTGCCACCCGGAACCTTGTCACGAAATAGCTGCGTGTAGATGCAATAGCGCGGCAGCATGGCGACTTCGCGGACATCGTAAGCGGAGACTTCCGGTGGATAGCCGGCGATGAGCTGGCCGTGCGCGGCGTTGCCCAGCGCCGAGCAAGCCAATGCCGCGAGCCCATGCAAGAGACGCTTCTTCGTCATTCCGGCATGCATTCCTGGTCCTCTCCGCGAATCGTCGCGTCGTCAAATCGCTGGTGGCGAAAGAACATGACGCAGAATTGAACCACATGCCGACACACGACGCCAAGGTCGAAGCGCGCACGCCGAGACGTGTGCTGATGGTCGCATTTCACTTCCCGCCATTGGCTGGCTCCAGCGGCGTTCAACGCACGCTGCGGTTCGTGCAGCACCTGCCGATGCTCGGTTGGCAGCCAATCGTCCTGAGCGCCCATTCACGCGCCTACGAGGTCACATCCGACGATCTGCTGCAGGAGATTCCGGAAGGAACCGTGGTCGAGCGCGCGTTCGCCCTGGACACGGCGCGCCATCTCTCGATCGGTGGGCGATACCCCGGCTTTCTCGGCCGGCCGGATCGTTGGCGCCTCTGGGCACAGGCGGCGGTGCGGACGGGCGTGCGCCTCATCAAGCAGTATCGGCCCGACGTGATTTGGTCGACCTACCCCATCGCGACCGCGCATTTGATCGCGCACCGTCTGCATCGGCTGTCCGGCATTCCACTTGTCGCCGATTTCCGCGACCCGATGGCTCAACACGGCTATCCGGTGGACGAACGGACCCGGCAATCGTTTCTGAACATTGAGAGCAACTTGGCCCGCGACGCCTCGCGCCTCGTTTTCGTCACGCCAGGCGCGCGCGCCTTGTATCGCGGTCGCTACGACAGCGTCGATCCCGAACGCTTCGTTCTCATCGAAAACGGCTTCGACGAGGAGTCGTTCGCTGCCGCGGAACGCGGGCTCGACGAAACGCCGCTCAACCCCGGCCGGTTCACGCTGTTGCACAGCGGCATCGTCTATCCCTCAGAGCGCGATCCGACAGCACTGTTCGCTGCCTTGGGTCGCCTGCGCGCTTCGGGCCGGATCGGCGCCGACACGCTGAGGATCAGGTTTCGCGCGCCCGTGCACGTTGAAATGTTACAGCGGCTCGCCAAGAAGTCGGGCACCGACGACATCATCGAAGTTCTTCCCGGCATCGCCTATCGGCAAGCACTTGAGGAGATGCTCCGCGCCGACGGCCTGCTGCTGATGCAGGGCGCAAACTGCAACGAGCAGATTCCCGCCAAGCTGTACGAATACCTGCGCACCTGCCGGCCCATCCTCGGCCTGGCTGATCCCGAGGGCGACACGGCCGACGCCATGCGGCGAGCGGGCGTCGCGCACATCGCGTGCCTCGAAGACAGCGCTCGGGTCGAGGCCGCTCTGACCGACTACCTGTGCTGCACTCAGGTAGGCCAGCACCGGGCGCCGCCGCGGGCACAGTTAGCGAGGCTTTCGAGGCATTCCCGTGCCGTCGAACTGGCCGCTCTGCTGGACAGCGTGCGCACCAAGTCGCTCGCACGCCAGTTTGGCCAACGACCATGAACCTGTGGCGGCGGATCGCCGCGCCCTTTCGTGATTTTGGCGCTTTGGCGGGGCTGCTCTACGCGACCGACCGCGTTCTTTCGATGTTCTCCTCGCGTCTTCGCCTGTACGTCTACGAACTGACGGCGCAGCCGGTCACCGACAAGCCCCTGCTTCCGCGCCGCTTCACTTCTAAGATCGCCATCCGCGAAATCCGCGCCGGAGATCCGGCGATCGCCCGCATGCCCGTGCGCCCCGAAGTGATGGCCGAACGCTGGCGCGCGCAGGCGACGTGTCTGGCCGCTTTCAAGGATTCGGCTCTGATCGGGTACATGTGGTTTTGCAGTCCGAGTTATGACGAAGACGAGGTTCGCTGCACCTACCGCGTCGCTCCAGAAGGCTCGGCAGTGTTCGATTTCGATTTCTATCTCTTTCCCGAGTACCGCCTGGGGCTCGCTTTCGCCGCCCTCTGGAACGGCGCCAACCAGTTCCTGAATGAACGAGGGGTTCGCTACACTTTCAGCCGCCTCACGAGATTCAACCTGGCGTCGCGCCAAGCGCACCGCCACTTCAACCTGAAGCTCGTCGGGCGAGCGTTGTTCCTGAAGGCATGGCAAGTGGAGTTCATGCTGGCAACGATCCGCCCCTTTTTTCACGTCGGCGCCACCGAAGGAAGTCGGGTTCGATTCGATCTGCGCGGCGATTCCGGCGATGAGTGAAACCGACTCGGGCACCGGATGACCCGCGCCACCCTGCTGCACGAACTCGCTCTGTTTGCCGCCGAGCGGGCGCCGCAATCGATCGCACTCCAGAGCGACGGCGAGGCCTCGCCGTACGGCGAACTGGCTGACGACATCCTCCGTTTTGCTGGCGCTCTCGCCGATCTTGGCCTGCAGCGCGGCGAGCGGGTCGCGATTTATCTCGACAAGCGCCGGGAGACCGTCATTGCTTCCTTCGGCGCGCCGGCACACGGTGCCGTGTTCGTTCCCCTCAACCCCCTGCTCAAGGCCGATCAGGTGGCCTACATCCTGCAGGATTGCGCAGTCCGGGTCCTCGTCACATCGGCTGAACGCTTCGCCTCGCTGCGGGTGGAGGTATTGCCCGGCTGCCCCGAGCTGCGCAACGTGATCCTGATCGGCGGGCCGCATGCGGCCGACGAGGTCGGCGCTCGCGTCCACCCGTGGGCCGAAGCGATGGCGGCGCCGGCGCGGCGCGGCCATCGTGTCATCGATACCGACATCGCCGCCATCCTCTACACCTCGGGCAGCACCGGCCGTCCGAAAGGCGTGGTGCTGTCGCATCGCAACATGGTCGACGGCGCTGTCAGCGTTGCCTCGTACCTCGGCAATCACCATGAAGACGTTCTGCTGGCGGCGTTGCCTTTGTCGTTCGACGCCGGCTTCAGCCAGCTCACCACCGCATTCCACGCGGGTGCCCGCGTCGTCCTGCTCAACTACCTGCTGCCACGCGACGTCGTGAACGCCTGTGCCACTCACCATGTGACCGGGCTCACCGCCGTGCCGCCGCTCTGGATTCAACTGACACAGGTCAAGTGGCCCGAGGCTGCGGCGATGCGTATGCGCTACTTCGCGAACACCGGCGGACGCATGCCGCTGCAAACCTTGCAGAGCCTGCGCGCCCTGCTGCCAAGCGCCCGACCCTATCTGATGTACGGCCTGACCGAGGCGTTTCGCGCCACCTACCTGCCGCCCGAAGAAGTCGATCGCCGCCCCGATTCGATCGGCAAGGCCATTCCGAACAGCGAGGTGCTCGTCCTGCGGCCCGACGGTTCGCCCTGCGAAACCGACGAGCCCGGCGAGCTCGTGCAGCGCGGCGCGCTCGTCGCCCAGGGCTACTGGAACGACCCGGAAAAGACCGCCGAACGGTTTCGCCCATTGCCAGGCCGAGAGCCGGGACTGGTGCTTCCGGAGATCGCCGTCTTTTCCGGCGATACCGTGCGCCGCGACGCCGAAGGCTTTTTCTACTTCATCGGTCGGCAGGACGAAATGATCAAGTCGTCGGGCTACCGGATCAGCCCGAGCGAGGTCGAGGAAGTGCTCTACGCCAGCGGGCTGGTGGCCGAGTGCGCGGTGTTCGGCATGTCGCATGCGACGCTCGGTGAAACTGTGATCGCCGTGGTGACGACAGCCGCCTCCGGCGTGTCGGGGGCGGCGCCGATACACGCCTGGTGCCGCGAGAAGCTACCGGCCTACATGCTGCCCGCGCACGTCGAGTTGCGCGACCAACCGCTGCCGCGCAATGCCAACGGCAAGATCGATCGCAAGTCGATCTCGGCCGCGTACCGGGCGGCACGAGGAGTGCTGTCGTGAGCGTGCCGGTCCATTCGGCCATGGCCGGTTTTCCTATCGTCGGCGACGAGCTGACGGTCGGCGGCTTGCCGGTCTCGTTGCTCGCCGAGCGCGTCGGCCGCACGCCGTTCTATGCCTACGACCGGCGCCTCATCGACCAGCGGCTCGACGAGTTGCGCAGCGTGCTGCCGGCCGCCATCGAGCTGCACTACGCGATCAAGGCCAATCCGATGCCCGCCCTCGTGGGGTTCATGGCCGCCAGGGTTGACGGCCTCGACGTCGCCTCGGCCGAAGAGCTGCGAGTGGCCCTCGACACAGGCGCCGACCCTCTCGAAATCAGCTTTGCCGGACCCGGAAAGTCTGCGGGCGAACTGGCCCAAGCGGTGGCCTCCGGCATCCTCGTCAACGTCGAATCGCTGCGCGAGATTCATGCTCTGGCCGGCATCGCTAAGCGGCTGCAACGGCCGGCCCGAGTTGCCGTTCGCGTCAATCCGGATTTCGAGCTCAAATCTTCGGGAATGAAGATGGGTGGCGGCCCCAAGCAGTTCGGCATCGATGCCGAGGAGGTACCGCATGCGCTCGCCGAGATCGGCCTCGCCGGACTGGCTTTCGAAGGCTTCCACATCTTCTCGGGCTCGCAGAACCTGCGCGACGAAGCGATCTGCGAAGCGCAGATTAAGGCGTTCGAGCTGGCGGTGCGCCTGTCTGCGCACGCCCCTGCGCCGGTGACCCGGCTGAACCTCGGCGGCGGCTTCGGCATTCCGTACTTCCCCGGCGAAAAAGCGCTAGCGCTGGCACCCATCGGCGCAGGGCTGCACCGCATCGTCGAATCTGCCAGATCGATCTTGCCGCAGGCGCGGCTGATCCTCGAACTCGGTCGCTTCCTGGTCGGCGAAGCCGGTGTCTATGTGTGCCGTATCGTCGACCGGAAAGTCTCGCGCGGCGAGGTCTTTCTCGTCACTGACGGCGGGCTGCATCACCACTTGGCGGCGTCGGGCAACTTCGGCCAGGTGATCCGCAAGAACTACCCGGTGACGATCAACAACCGCAGCCCTGCCGCCAAGCGCGAGTTCGCCTCCGTGGTCGGGCCACTCTGCACCCCGCTCGACCTGCTGGCAGACAGGATGGAGCTGCCCGAGGCCGCGGTCGGCGATCTGGTCGTCGTGTTTCAGTCGGGCGCCTACGGGCTCACGGCCAGCCCGCACCGCTTTCTAAGTCATCCCGAGCCACTCGAAGTGTTCGTCTGAGGGAGCCGTAAGCCTGCGTGCGGCGCCGCTCGACACCCGTTCGGCACACTTCGAGGCCGTGACATGCGGCCGGAACTCTCCTTCATGGCCGCCAATTTGTAACCGCGCGGTCCACCCAACCGCTCCGCTCAGGGGCCGCTGCTGCCCCGGGTGGAGGCGCAGCGCTGGGGCAGGGTGCACCAGTTACAACTGCCGACTCCTGTTGCCGGTTGCTCGTGCACGCGACCTACTCTGCGCCTGTCGACGCTTCAGACCTCGGGGTCTTCGCTTGGGACCAAAGTCTTTTGAACGCCCGGTGCGTCGTACGAAATCGAAATGTCAACGGAATGAATGGAACTTGCAGACCATGAGGATTGAGTACAGACGCGGCTTCGTGCTGACGGAAATCGCCGCGGCGATGTTGGTGGCAGCGTGCGGGGGAGGTTCGGACTCGGACTCCGCAACAGCGCAGGCAGGCGCACAGGCCAAGCCTGCCGGATCGCACGGGACAGTACCGTTGCCCGTCGCTCCCCTTGCATGGATGATCTGCGCGACCGAAGGCGGTGTCTGTGAGGTGCACGGACCGCAACAGGTGCGTTACGGCGCCAACCACGTTTTTGCGATGCGCACGATCAGCGAACGGGTCGGCTGCAACAACCACGAGTTCGGCGATCCGGCCCCGGGGCTGGTGAAGCAATGCGATGTGGCGGTCGCGTCTGGAAGTGGCCTGGCTCCTGCTCCTGCTCCTGCTCCTGCTCCTGCTCCTGCTCCTGCTCCTGCTCCTGCTC
>JAYTYH010000456.1:0-15639 GCA_043742485.1 Rhizobacter sp. | reverse complement strand
CCTGCTCTTCACCATCCTGTCGTCGGACAACCCGCGCTACGACCCGATCGCCCTCGGCGACTACGCCTCGCGCACCGTGCTGCCCGAACTTCAGCGCATTCCCGGCGTCGGCCAGGCGCAGCTGTTCGGCACCGAACGCTCGATGCGGATCTGGATCGACCCGGCCAAGCTGGTCGGCTTCAACCTGGCGCCGACCGAGGTCAACGCCGCCATCCGCGCCCAGAACGCGCAGGTCTCGTCGGGCACCATCGGCGACCTGCCGATCGTCGCCGGCCAGACCACGTTCGCCACCGTGGTCGTCAGCGGCCAGCTCACCAGCGTCGAGCAGTTCGGCGACATCGTGCTGCGCGCCAATACCGACGGCTCGGCCGTGCACCTGCGCGACGTCGCCCGCATCGAGCTCGGGGCCCAGAACTACGGCACCTCGGCGCGCCTCAACGGCAAGCCCTCTACCGGAATCGGCGTGCAGCTTTCGCCCACCGGCAACGCCCTCGCCACCGCCACGGCAGTGCGCCAGCGCATGACCGAGCTGGCGGCCTACTTCCCGGCCGGCGTGAAGTGGGACATTCCGTACGACAGCTCCAAGTTCGTCAAGATCTCCATCAGCCGGGTCGTCGAGACGCTGGTCGAAGCGGTGATCCTGGTCTTCCTGGTGATGTACCTGTTCCTGCAGAACCTGCGCTACACCCTGATCCCGACGGTTGTAGTGCCGGTGGCGCTGCTCGGCGCATTCGGAATGATGTTCGCCTTCGGCTACTCGATCAACGTGCTGACGATGTTCGCCATGGTGCTCGCGGTCGGCATCCTGGTCGACGATGCGATCGTCGTCATCGAGAACGTCGAACGGATCATGAGCGAGGAGGGGTTGAGTCCACGCGACGCCACCAAGAAGGCGATGGGCCAGATCACCGCCGCCCTGATCGGCATCACGGTGACCCTGGTCTCGGTGTTCCTGCCGATGGCCTTCTTCAGCGGCTCGGTCGGCAACATCTATCGCCAGTTCTCGCTCGTCATGGTGAGCGCGATGCTGTTCTCGGTGTTCCTCGCCAACTCGCTCACGCCGGCCTTGTGCGCCACCTTCCTGAAGCCGGTCGAGGCCGGTCACAAGCATGCGAGCACGGGCTTCTTCGGCTGGTTCAACCGCGGCTTCACGGCGACCACGCACGGCTACGAAGGCACGATCGCGAAGATGCTGCGCCGCACCGGCCGCTTCGTACTGCTGTTCGCCGTGATCGTCGCTGTCGTGGGTCTGATGTACGTGCGCATGCCGGCTTCGTTCCTGCCCAACGAAGACCAGGGCTACATCATCGCCAACGTGCAGTTGCCGCCGGGCGCCACGCAGGAACGCACGCTCGCCGTGATGCAGCAAGCCGAGAAATTCTTCCTGGCCCAGCCCGAGGTCGACAAGATGGTCAGCGTCCTCGGCTTCAGCTTTTCGGGCAGCGGCCAGAACGCCGCGCTGGCATTCATACCGCTGAAGCCCTGGGGCGAGCGCGAGGGCGCCGAGCATTCGGCGCAGGCGCTCGCGGGGCGCGGCTTCGGCGCGCTCTCGGGCGTGCGCGATGCCTTCATCTTCGTCCTCAGCCCGCCGCCAATTCCCGAGCTCGGCAACGCCACTGGCTTCACGTTCCGGCTGCAGGACCGCGGCAGCAACGGTCACGCGGCACTGCTCGCTGCCCGCAACCAGATGCTCGGCATGGCCGGGAAGAGCAAGATCCTCGCGGGCGTCCGCCCCGACGGCCTCGAAGACGCGCCGCAGCTCCAGCTCGACATCGACCGCGATCGGGCCAGCGCTCTCGGCGTCTCCTTCGACAGCATCAACTCGGTGCTGTCGACCTCGCTCGGCTCGGCCTACATCAACGACTTCCCGAACGCCGGCCGGCTGCAGCGCGTGATCGTCCAGGCCGACGCGCCGTTTCGGATGCAGCCCGAAGACCTGCTCAAGCTGAACATGCTGAACAACACCGGCAAGCTGGTGCCTATGTCGGCCATCGCGACGACGCGCTGGATCACCGGGCCGATGCAGACGGTGCGCTACAACGGCTACCCGACGATGCGCCTGGCCGGCGACGCGGCGCCGGGCTACAGCACGGGCGACGCCATGAACGAGATGGAGGCGCTCGCCGCCAAGCTGCCGGCCGGCTTCGGATTCGAGTGGACCGGTCAGTCGCGCGAGGAGCGCCTCTCGGGCTCGACGGCGACCATCCTGCTGGGCTTCTCGCTGCTCGCCGTCTTCCTGTGCCTTGCGGCGCTGTACGAGAGCTGGACCATCCCGCTGGCGGTGCTGCTCGCGGTGCCGCTCGGCGTCCTCGGCGCGGTGCTCGGCGCCACCTTCCGCGGCATGCCGAACGATGTCTTCTTCAAGGTCGGCCTGATCACTGTGATCGGTCTGTCGGCGAAGAACGCCATCCTGATCATCGAGTTCGCGAAGGATCTCTACAACGACGGCATGGGCCTCGTCGAGGCGACGCTGAAGGCGGTGCACCTGCGCTTCCGGCCGATCCTGATGACCTCGATCGCCTTCATCCTCGGCGTGCTGCCGCTGGTGGTCTCGTCGGGCGCCGGATCTGCCAGCCAGCGCGCGATCGGCACCGGCGTCATGGGCGGCATGATCACCGCCACCGTGCTCGCGGTGTTCTTCGTGCCGGTGTTCTTCGTCGTCGTGCGCACGCTCTTCAAGGGCAGGCCACGACCGCCCGCGACCGCGCGTGCCGAGGCGGGGCCCTCCGCGCCGCTCCCAGCCGTTCAGGGAGATGGCCATGCATAACGCCCGCCGGGCTCTCGCCGGCCTGCTTCCGGCCGCCGTCGCCGCTCTTGCCGGCTGCTCGTCGCTGATTCCGAACTACGAGCGGCCGGCAGCGCCGATCCCCTCGACCTACGCCGCTGAGACGACGCCGGCGGCTGTGACCGGGGCCGAGGCCGCGGCCGACATCGAGTGGCAGCGCTTCTTCGCCGACCCGCGACTGCAACGCCTGATCGCGCTGGCGCTGCAGAACAACCGCGACCTGCGTCTGGCCGTGCTCAACATCGAGCAGGCGCGGGCCACGTACCAGATCCGCCGGGCCGACATCTTTCCCTCCGTCGGTGTCGGCGCCACGGCGTCGCGCGCGGCGGTGGGCCAGGGCACGCTCGCCACCACGTATGCGGTCGGCCTGGCCGTCACCGGCTACGAGCTCGACCTGTTCGGGCGGGTCCGGAATTTGAGCCAGGCGGCACTGGCGCAATACCTCGCCACCGCCGAGGCGCGCAAGTCGGTGCAGCTCAGCCTGATCGGCAACGTCGCGACTACGTATCTCAATGTCCTCGCCGACGACGAGCTTCTGCGCGTGACGCGCCAGGCCTTGACCACCCGCGAGGAATCGACGCGTCTGACCAAGCTCCGCTTCGACAACGGTGCCACGTCGGAGCTCGACTACCAGCAAGCGGTGTCGCTGCTCGAAGGTGCGCGCGTCGCGTTGGCGCAGTCGCTGCGCCAGAAGGCGCTCGACGAGAACGCGCTCGTGCTGTTGATCGGCCAGGCGCTGCCGGGCGATCTGCCAGGCCCGTTGCCGCTCGATGCGCAACAGCTGCCGCTCGGTCTTCCGGCGGGTCTGCCATCGGAACTGCTGACCCGCCGGCCCGACATCCGCTCGGCCGAGCAGCAACTGTTCGCCGCCAACGCCAATATCGGCGCCGCCCGCGCCGCCTTCTTCCCGCGCATCTCGTTGACGGCGAACCTGGGCTCGGCGAGCACCGAGCTCTCGGGCCTGTTCAAGCGCGGCACCTTCGCGATCACCGGCACCGCACAGCTGCTGCAGCCGATCTTCGACGCCGGCCGCAACCGCGCCAACCTCGACGTCGCCAAAGTCAATCGCGACGTCGCCGTGGCCCAGTACGAGAAATCGATCCAGAGCTCGTTCCGCGAAGTCTCCGATGCGCTCGCCGGCCGCGCCACGCTGGGTGAGCAGCTGCGCGCCCAGGCGGCCCAGACCAACGCCCTCGCCGTCACCTACCGCCTGGCCGATTTGCGCTACCGCGCCGGCGCTTCCAGCTACCTCGACGCCCTCGACGCCCAGCGCTCGCTCTTCACGGCGCAGCAGGCGCTGGTGCAGACGCAGGCGCTGCAGCTGCAGAACCTGGTCGCGCTCTATCGCGTGCTCGGCGGCGGCTGGCGTGAAGGCCTGGAGCCTGCCGATGTGCTCGTGCCGACGACGTCACCGCTGGCGACGCCGACGCCGTTTGCCAGCACCGGCAACACGGGCAGCGCGGCCACCGCGCCGCGTTGATCGCGCGGCTCTGATCAGATCGTCGCGACCGGCGTCAACGCCTCGAACTCGCCGCCGCGCTTGCCCTTCCAGGCGGCGATCGCCGCGGCCATCTCGCCGGTGTCGAAGATCGCGCTCTGAAGCAGCGTCATGTGCTCGAGTGCCGACGCGGTCGAGTGATCGCGGGCGTGATTGAGGGAGAGCTTGCTGCCGGCGATGGCGAGCGGCGACTTCGAGGCGATCGTCGCCGCCAGCGCCATCGCGCGCTCGAGCAGCGCCCCGGCATCGGCCAGCACCGCATTGACGAGGCCGACGGCGAGCGCGCGCTCGGCGCCGAGTCGCTCGCCGGTGTAGGCCATCTCGCGGGCGACGCCTTGCGGCACGATCTTGGGCAGCCGCTGCAGCACGCCGAGATCGGCGGCCATGCCGATCGAAATCTCCTGCACGGTGAAGAAGGCGTCCGCGCTGCAGAGGCGAATGTCGCAGGCGGTGGCGAGGTCGAGGGCGCCGCCGATGCAGCCGCCCTGGATCGCGCAGACGACAGGAAAGCGGGCTTCGTCGAGGGCGGTGAAGCAGTCCATGAGGCGGCGCAGCGACTGCTGGAAGGCGAGCCGTTCGCGCGCCGTCGTGGCCGCCATCGGCAAATCGGTGCCGGCGAAGACATCGAGCGACATGCCGGCCGAGAAATGCTTGCCCGTCGACGAGATCACGAGCGCGCGCGTCGCGCCGGCGTCGTCGAGGCCGCGCACGGCGTCGCGCAGGGCCGGGAAGAACGCGGGCGTCATCGTGTTCATGCGCTCGGGCCGGTTCAGCTTCAGGTGAGCAATGGCGCCGTCGTGCGAGAGGTCGAAAAATTCGTTCGAATGCATGGTGCAGCGAGTAGGGGCGGGCCGAACGATTCTGAACCTTCGCCGTCCCGGCTCGATAAACTTCGATCTCCGCTTTCGAGGAGCTCGCCATGAACGCACGCGATCCACTGCAACCGATCCACCGCGACGAAGCCGAGGCCATCGGCCGCTTCACCGATCGCGTCTGGGACGACGAGATCGTTGCGCAGATCACGAAGTACATCGAGATCCCGGCGAAGAGCCCGATGTTCGATGCCGACTGGCAGGCCCACGGCCACATCGACCATGTGGTGCGCGATGCCGCAGCCTGGGTCGAGCGCCAGCACGTCGCCGGCCTGAAGCTCGAGGTGATTCGACTCGACGGCCGCACGCCGGTGATCTTCTTCGAGGTGCCGGCCACCCGGCCGGGCGGCAACGACGCCGGCGCTGAGACGATCTGCCTTTATGGTCACCTCGACAAGCAGCCCGAGTTAAACGGCTGGAAGAACGGCTACGGGCCGTGGACACCGCGCTACGAGAACGGCCTGCTCTACGGCCGCGGCGGCGCCGACGACGGCTACGCGATCTACGCCGCCGTCACGGCGATCCAGGCGCTCGACCGGCAGGGCATCGCGCGGCCGCGTTGCGTCGGCCTGATCGAGACGTGCGAGGAGAGCGGCTCCTTCGACCTGCCCGTGTACGTCGAGGCGCTGAAAGACCGGCTCGGCCACATCGGCCTCGTCGTCTGCCTCGACAGCGGTGCCGGCAACTACGACCAGCTGTGGCTGACGACGAGCCTGCGCGGCAACGTCACCGGCACGCTCAAGGTCGAGATCCTCACCGAAGGCGTGCACTCGGGCGATGCCAGCGGCCTGGTGCCGTCGAGCTTTCGGATCCTGCGTCAGGTGCTCGACCGGCTGGAAGACTCGAAGACCGGTCGGCTCCTGCCCGAGAGCTTCCACTGCGCGATGCCGGCCGACCGCCTCGCGCAGGCCGAGGCCACGGCGAAGATCCTCGGCGACGAGGTCTGGAAGCGCTTTCCGTGGGCCTGCGGCGCCGATGGCGGCCCGACCTTGCCGACCACGACCGACCCGGTCGAAGCACTCGTCAATCGCACCTGGAAGCCGACGCTGAGCGTGACCGGCGTCGATGGCTTTCCGGCCATGAAGGACGCCGGCAACGTGCTGCGCCCGTACACGGCGTTCAAGCTCAGCCTGCGGACACCGCCGCTGGTCGACGGCAACCTCGCCGCGCAGTCGCTGAAGACGCTGCTCGAGGACAACGCGCCCTACAACGCCAAGGTCACTTTCCACACCGACGCCCGCGCCGGCCACGAGGACGCGCCGGCCTCGGGCGCCACCGGCTGGAACGCGCCGAGCCTGTCGCCCTGGCTCGAGGGCGCTCTCAACGCCGCTTCGCAGGCGCACTACGGCGCGCCCTGCGGCTACATCGGCCAGGGTGGCACGATCCCGCTCATGAGCATGTTGCAGCAGAGCTTCCCGAAGGCCCAGATGATGGTTTGCGGCGTGTTGGGCCCGAAGAGCAACGCCCACGGTCCGAACGAGTTCCTGCACGTGCCTTATGGCAAGAAGCTGACGGCGGCCGTGGCGCAGGTGATGGCGGCGATGCCCTGACATCGTCGATCCGCCGAAAAAAGGGCCGGTGCGAACCGGCCCTTTTTGCGTCGAAGCTCGCTCAGGCCTTGCGGCGACGGCGAACGACGCCGAGGGCGGCCAGCCCCAACATCATCAGCGCGTAGGTTTCCGGCTCCGGCACGGCCGGAATCACGGGAACCACCTCGCCAGCGCGTACCTGGAAGTTGTACTGGCCGAGCACGTTGCTGTTCAGCGAATGAGAAATCAGCGCGTTCGAACCGCCGTTGACGAGCGCGCCGTTGACCAGCGAACCGGGCAGGGTGGCGTTGGAGGAGGCGCTGGTCCAGTAGCCGACTAGGGCCGAGGTGCCTCCCAGGCCGCCGGGCGGCGCATCACTGGCCGTGCCGGCCTCCCAGACCACGTTGTCGTAATTGAACTGGATATCGAAATCGCCGGCGCCCACGTCGCTGCGGTCCGCGAGGATCATCTGGAAGCTGTTGAAGATCGGCTGGAAAGCGTACACGCCGACGTTGATCCAGTCCACGCCGAAAACGTTGCGCCCGTTAAGAGTCGAGGCGCCATAGGTGACAAGACTGGAACCCGAGCCTCGCGTGTCGACGTCGGCGAAGAAGGGCGCGATGATGGGGCCGAACCCTCCAGAGCTGATCGCCGAAGGCGTGAATGTGCCCAGCGGATTGTCGAATGTGATGTTGCCGTTGTTGTTGACGTACGTCTGCGTGTAGGAAGTGCTGTTGATCAGCGCAGTGAAACTAAGGTTGACGAGACCGGTGGAGTCGTCGTCGTTGGCCGGCAAAACCGTGGTGAACAAACCGGCGTCGTGGATCGCCCCGGCATGGCTGCCGAACGCGGCAAGGGCGAGAACGGCAGCGGCACTGACGCGAAGAAGGCTGTGGCGTGTCATCGTGATTCCTTGTAGTAGATGAAAGGATGCATTACGCAAGGTATAAAAATCTCGGCGGTGGAGTCACATCGCATGAGCGTTTTGCCATGCGCTGCAATGCACTACCCGTCGGAACGGTATGGGGCCTCACCCCGGCAATCAACCCCCCGCTTGAGGGGTCTTCCCCAAGCGCGGCGAATCGCCGACGGTCAAGCCGCTGGCATTCCGAGGAAAGCCGTTCCGAGCGCCTCGGCCACCTCGATCCCATCGACCGCTGCCGACATGATTCCGCCGGCATAGCCCGCACCTTCGCCCGCCGGGTAAAGGCCCTTCACGTTCAGGCTCTGGAAGTCGCCGCCGCGTGTGATGCGCAGCGGTGAAGAAGTGCGGGTCTCGACGCCGGTCAGCATCGCGTCGGCCATGCCGAAGCCCTTGATCTGGCGCTCGAACGCCGGCAGCGCCTCGCGGATCGCGTCGATCGCATAGTCGGGCAGCGCCGCGCGCCCACTAGCGCCGAGGTCGACCAGCTTCACGCCCGGCTTATACGAAGGTAGCACGCCGCCGAACGCCGTCGACCGCGTTCCCTGGATGAAGTCGCCGACGAGTTGCACCGGTGCTTCGTAGTTTTCGCCGCCGAGTTCGAACGCGCGCGATTCCCAGAAGCGCTGGAAAGCAATGCCGTCGAGCGGGCTGACGCTGTCGCTGCGCGGGCCGGCCTGCCGATAGTCCTCCGGCGCGATGCCGACGACGATGCCGGCGTTGGCGTTGCGCTCGTTGCGCGAGTACTGGCTCATGCCGTTGGTGGCCACACGGCCGGGCTCCGAAGTGGCCGCCACCACGGTGCCGCCCGGGCACATGCAAAAGCTGTAGACCGAGCGGCCGTTCTTCGCGTGGTGCACGAGCTTGTAGTCGGCCGCGCCGAGCAGCGGGTGGCCGGCGCTCGGGCCGAAGCGCGCGCGATCGACGAGGCCCTGCGGATGCTCGATACGAAAGCCGATCGAGAACGGCTTGGCCTGCATCGCGACGCCCCGGCCGTGCAGCATCTCGAAGGTGTCGCGCGCGCTGTGGCCGAGCGCGAGCACGACGCGATCGGCGGTGATCTCCTCGCGCCGCGCCGCGATCGGCGCGCCGCCGGGCTCGGCCGGCCGGTCGCGAACTTCGACCGTCAGGCCACGCACGGCGCCGGCATCGAGATGGAGGTCGACGACACGCGCGCCGAAGCGGACTTCGCCGCCGAGCCGTTCGATCTCGGCGCGCATCTTCTCGACCACGCCGACGAGCCGGAAGGTGCCGATGTGCGGCTTGGCCGCGTAGAGGATCTCTTCGGGCGCACCGGCTTTCACGAACTCGTCGAGCACCTTTCTCGTCAGATGGCGCGGGTCGCTGATCTGGCTCCAGAGCTTGCCGTCGGAAAACGTGCCGGCGCCGCCCTCGCCGAACTGCACGTTCGATTCCGGATCGAGCACGCCGCGCCGCCACAAACCCCAGGTGTCCTGGGTGCGCTCGCGCACCGGCCGGCCGCGCTCGAGCACGATCGGCCGAAAGCCGCCCTGCGCGAGCACCAGCGCCGCAAACAGTCCGCACGGCCCGAAGCCGACGACGACGGGGCGCAGCGACGGCGCCGAGCCGTTGCGCGCGACTGCGGTTGCGGTCGGCACGTAGCGCATGTCGGGCGTGCGGCGCACGTGCGGGTCGCCAGCGTGCGACGCGAGCACGGTGGCTTCGTCGGCGAGCTCGCAGTCGACCGTGTAGACGAGCACGATCGCCGTCTTCTTCCTGGCATCGTGGCCGCGTCGGAAGACCGAGAACGCGCGCAGGGCGGCGTCGCCGATGCCGAGTCGGGCCAGGATCGCCGTGCGCAACGCGCCTTCGGGGTGATCGAGCGCCAGGCGCAACTCGGTCAGTCGCAGCATGCCGAGCCTTGGCGCGCGCTCAATAGAAAGCGTCGATGCGCACGGCGCCCATCAGCGGCTCGAGCAGGCGCGCCAGTGGCCGCAGCGGCGAGTAGCGCGTCGCCACCTTGTGCGCATAGGCGAAGAAGCGCGGCAGGTCTTCGCTGTAGGCCGGCTTGCCGTCGCGATGCTTCAGGCGGCAGAAGATGCCGAGCACCTTGAGGTGGCGCTGCAGGCCGATCCACTCGACGGCGCGCCAGAGTTCACCGAAGTCGGCGGGCACGTCGAGGCCGGCCTTCCTCGCTGCCTGCCAGTAGCGAATCGCCCAGTCGAGTTCCTGCTCTTCGTCCCAGGAGATGAACGCATCACGAAGCAGCGAGGCGAGGTCGTAGGCGATCGGACCGTGCACCGCGTCCTGGAAGTCGAGGATGCCGGGGTTGGGCTCGGCGACCATCAGGTTGCGCGGCATCCAGTCCCGATGCACGGCGACGCGGGGCTGGGCGAGGGCGGCGCCGACGAGCGCATCGCAGGCGCTGCGCCAGGTCGCGGTCTCGTCGTCCGTCCACGTCACGCCGCAGTGGCGCACCACGCACCACTCGGGAAAGAGCGCCAGCTCGCGCCGCAGCAGGGCGTCGTCGTACGGTGGCAGCTCGGTGCCGGGAATGCGGCTTTGCCAGGCAACAAGGGCGGTGAGCGCGTCGCGCATCAGAGCGTCGGCGCGGCCGGAATCGCCCGTTGCTTGGGCGGCGAGCAGGGCCTTCAGGTAAAGCTCGTTGCCAAGGTCGTCGAGAAGAAGAAAGCCGCGCTCGACGTCGGCTTCGAGCACGCGCGGTGCATGCAGGCCGGCCTGCGCGATCAGGCCGGCGACGTGGGCGAACGGGCGCACGTCTTCGTGCGGAGGCGGCGCATCCATGACGACGACCGTGCCGGCGCCGTGAGCGGCGTCGGCGCGGAAGTAGCGACGAAAGCTGGCGTCGGCAGAGGCCGGTCGCAGCGTCGAGACGACGACGCCGTGGCGCGGCCCGATGGCGGCGAGCCAGGCGGCGAACCGGGCGGCCCGCGCAGGGTCGGCCCATTCGATGGCGGCAGGGGGTGAAGAAGGCGAGCTCAAGGGCGGTACGGACCAGTCGATGTTCGGAAGCGCCGCGGCTGTGGCGGCCCTCGGTGGCGAGAGCTCGCGAAGGCGTCGCGGCGGGGCCCTCGTGGATAATCAATTCTACAAATCGACGCGTGCCGGCAACGGTGGCGCGGTCGAATCCGTCCGGCAGCGCCCCCGCGCGAAAGTCGGCTCCGCGCGCCCGCGCTTCCGCCCTCGTTTCGTCGCCACGTGCGCCCAGCCATTCGCCAAGCTCATCGCTCACGATTCGGCGCGCTCGTGCGGATGCGTGCTCGCGGCCTCGCCGTCGGACTACCGATCTTTCTGGTTGGGGCCGGTGCGATGACCGGCGCCGGCCGCGTGCTGGCGCAGGGCGAACCGGGATCGACAGCGTCAACCGCACCTGCACCTGCACCTGCACCCGCACCCGCACCCGCACCCGCACCCGCGGCGAGCGCACCGCCCGGCCTGACGCTGCGCAATGCCGAGACCTTGCTGGCGCCGGCTCGTGGCGACGCGGCCCGGCAGCTGCCGATCATCCTGCGCGCGCGCGAACTGCGTGCCCGCCCCGGCCTCGACGCCGAGGCCGAGGGCGAAGTCGAGTTCCGCCGCGCCGGCGTTGTTATCCGCGCCGACAAGCTCACCTACGACCAGGCCGAAGACCTGGCGCGCGCCAGCGGCCACGTGATCGTGAGCCGCGACGGCAATGTCTTCAGCGGCCCCGAGCTGCAGCTCAAGGTCGAACGTTTCGAGGGCTTCTTCAAGACGCCGACCTATCGTTTCGCGCGCACCGGTGCCGGCGGCAAGGCCGGCCGCATCGAGTTCATCGACGACCAGCGCGCCATCGCCACCGACTCGACCTACTCGAGCTGCACCCGCGAAGACGATGCCGGCGATCCGGTCTGGATTCTGAAGATGCGCGAGCTACGCATCGACACCGAGGCCAACGAGGGCGTGGCGCGCGATGCGGTGCTGCGCTTCTACGGCGTGCCGATCCTTGCTTCGCCCATCCTCAGCTTTCCGCTGTCGGAGGAGCGCAAGTCGGGCTTCCTGCCGCCCAGCATCGGGCTCGACAGCCGCAACGGTTTTCAGGCCGCGATTCCCTATTATTGGAACATCGCGCCGAACCGCGACGCCACCTTCACGTTCTCGGAAAGCCTGCACCGCGGCCCGGCGATCGACTCCGAGTTCCGCTATCTCGAACCAAGCTTCTTCGGCGAGGTCGACCTCAAGCTGATGCCGCACGACGCCGACGCCAATCGGTCGCGCTACTCGCTGCGCCTGGAGCACGAAGGTGCGCTGCCTTTCGGTTCCTATGCGCAGCTGAAGGTGCTGCGTGTCTCCGACGACGACTACTGGAAGGACTTTCCGCGCGAGCTCAGGACCTCGACGCCGCGGCTGTTGCAGACCGATCTGCTCTTGTCCAAGCCCTTAGGCGACTGGACGAGCTACGCCCGCCTCGAGCGCTGGCAGGTGCTGCAGACTGCCGATCCGACGACGCGCATCGACTCGCCGTACGAGCGCACGCCGCAGATCGGCCTGCGCTATGCGGCGCCCTGGCGCGGTGGCTTCGACGTCGCCTTCGAGACCGAATTCAATCGCTTCTCGCTGGCCGACGACAGATACGTCGCCGACCGGCAGACGGGGCTGCGGCTGCACGCACTCGGCAGCATCAGCCGGCCGTTCTTCTCGCCCGGCTGGACGCTGACGCCGAAGATCTCCTTCAACGCCGCCTCGTACGCGGTCGACCAGCCCTTCGCCGACGGCCGCCGCAACGCCTCGCGGCTGGTGCCGACACTGAGCATCGACAGCGCCTGGACGCTCGAGCGCGAAACCCGTTTTTTCGGGCGCACGGTTCGGCAGACGCTCGAGCCGCGCCTGCTCTACGTCAACACGCCTTTCCGGCGCCAGGACAACCTGCCCAACTTCGACGCCGCCGGCAAGGACTTCAACTTCGATTCGATCTTCACCGAGAACTCCTTTTCCGGTGTCGACCGCGTCTCCGATTCGCATCAGCTCACGGCCGGCCTGACGACGCGCATCCTCGATCCGCAGACCGGCGCCGAGGCCCTGCGCCTGGGCATCGTGCAGCGCTACCTGTTTCGCGACCAACTCGTCACGCCCGACCAGCAACCGCTGACGACGCGCTTTTCCGATGTGCTCGTGCTCGGCTCGACGACGCTGGTGCCGAGCTGGACTTTCGACGCCTCGGCGCAATACAACCCCGACCACCGCCGCATTGAGCGCTCGCTCGCCGGCTTTCGATATTCGCCTGGGCCATTTCGCACCGTCGGCCTCAACTACCGGCTCTCGCGCGGCTTGTCGGAGCAGGTCGAGCTCGGCTGGCAATGGCCCGTGTACGGCCAGACGCCACCCACCGACCGCTCCGAAAGTGCCGCCGCCAACGGCCGCTGCGGCGGCACGCTCTACAGCGTCGGCCGCGTCAACTACAGCACCCGCGACAGCCGAATCACCGACTCGATCGCCGGCTTCGAATACGACGCCGGTTGCTGGATCGGTCGCATCGTTGCCGAGCGGCTTTCCACCGGCCGCAGCGAGGCGACGACGCGTTTGCTGGTGCAGTTGGAACTCGTCGGCTTGTCGCGGCTCGGATCGAATCCGCTCAAGGTCTTGAAGGACAATGTGCCTGGCTATCAGCTCCTGCGCGAGGAGCGCAGCCCGATCTCAACGTTCAACCCGCACGACTGATGACTCACTCGCACCTCTTCGGCCGCCGTGCCCTCGCCGCACTCGCGCTCGGCCTGGTCGCGACCTTCGCCGCAGCGCAACGCGGCGACTACATCGTCGCGGTCGTCAATCAGGAGCTGGTGACGGCGAGCGAGGTGCAGCAGCGACTGGCGCGGATCCGTGACGACGCCGCTCGCAGCGGCGCGACCTTGCCGCCGGCCGACGTCCTTCGCAAGCAGGTGCTCGACAGCCTGATCGACGAGCGCGTCCTCATCACGAACGCGCGCGAGATCGGCTCCAAGGTCGACGACGCCGAGCTCGATCGCGCCGTCGGCAACGTCGCCATCCAGAACCAGCTCACCACGGCGCAGTTGAAGGCACGACTGGCCAAGGAAGGCATCGCGTACGCCAAGTTCCGCGACAACGTCCGGGACCAGATGATGGTCGAGCGGGTGCGCGAACGCGAGGTCGTCAACCGCATCAAGATCAGCGACGCCGAGATCGGTGCGTTGCTGGCGCAACGCCGCGAAGCGGCAGGCGCCAACGCGCAGCTGAACATCGCCCAGATCCTCGTGACCGTGCCCGAAGGCTCGACGCTCGCCGCCGCCGCACAACGCCGCGAACGCGCCCTCGCGGCGCTCGCTCGGGTCCGCGCCGGTGAAGACTTCGCCACGGTGGCGCGCGAGGTTTCGGAAGACGGCAATCGCAGCCAGGGCGGCGAGATCGGCTTGCGCCAGGCCGACCGCCTGCCCGACCTTTTCGTTAAGGCGGTGCAGGGCGTCAAGCCGGGAGATCTCGCGCCGGAGCTCGTACGGAGCGGCGCGGGCTTCCATGTCCTCAAGCTCATCGAGCGCAAGGAGGCCGGCCCGTTCACCGTGCAGCAGACGCGTGCCCGTCACATCCTGCTGAAGCCGTCGTCCGAGCTTTCCGCCGATGCGGCCGCGCGTCGCCTGGCGCAGTTCAAGCGCGAGATCGAGTCCGGTTCGCGCAGCTTCGAGCAGCTGGCGCGCGCCAACTCCGAAGACGGCAGTGCCGCCCAGGGCGGCGATCTCGGCTGGACCGGGCCCGGCGCCTTCGTGCCCGAGTTCGAGGAAGCCATCGCGGCGTTGCCGATCGGTGGCCTCTCCGATCCACTCACCACCCGCTTCGGCGTCCACCTGATCCAGGTCGTCGACCGGCGGCAGGTGGATGTCGACGTCAAGGAGCAGCGCGAACAAGCTCGCGGCATCCTGCGCGAGCAGAAGTTCGAAGGCGCCTATGCCGAATGGCTGCGCGACTTGCGCGGGCGTGCCTACATCGAGCTGCGTGACCCGCCGCAGTGATGCGTCGGTGGGTCGGGCCTAGCGCGGCGCCGGCGCCGCTACGAAGCTCTGGCGCAAGGCCGTGACGCAGTTCGCCCGCAAACGTTTCGGGCAACACTTCCTGACCGACGCGTCGGTGATCGACGCCATCGTGCACAGCGTCGATCCGCGACCGGGCGAGGCCATCGTCGAAATCGGGCCCGGCCGCAGCGCCATCACCACTCCACTGCTGGCGCGTTGCGGCCGCCTGACCGTCGTCGAGCTCGACCGCGATCTCGCGGCGCGCCTGCGCCGGACAGCCGGGCTCGAGGTGGTCGAGGCCGATGCACTGCGGGTCGACTTCGCAGCGCTCGCCGACAAGGAAGCCGGCGCAGAGGGCAAGCTGCGCATCGTCGGCAACCTGCCCTACAACATCTCGACGCCGATCCTGTTCCATCTGCTTGGCGCTGCCAGCCGCATCGTCGACCAGCACGTGATGCTGCAAAAGGAAGTCGTGGCGCGCATGGCGGCGGCGCCGGGCAACAAGACCTACGGGCGGCTGAGCGTGATGCTGCAGTGGCGCTACGAGATCGAGGCGCTGTTCGACGTGCCGCCGGAGGCTTTCGATCCGCCGCCGCGTGTCGACTCGGCCGTCGTGCGGATGACGCCGCTCCAAGCCACCGAAAGCATCGATGCAAAGCTCCTCGGCGAGATCGTCACCGTGGCGTTCTCGCAGCGTCGAAAGCTGCTCCGCCATAGCCTCGGCCGCTGGCTCGCGGCAAGGCCGGCCTCCGTGCAGTTCGATCTGCAGCGGCGGGCGGAAGAGGTTCCGGTGTCGGAATACCTCGGCCTTGCCGCGGCAGTCGGCCCGGCCTCTGCGGCCTAGGCCAAGCTCACGCGGCCGCTAGGCCGCGCTCAGCCACATGGCGGTATCGAAAGCGCTGCTCATGAGCGGCATGTTCGCGCCGAAGCTGCTGTTGGCCGCGGTTTTGGCCGCTGCCTTGACCGGCTTTTCGCCGTTGGTTCCGTTGCCGGGGGCCACTTCCGTCGCCCGCTCCCATGACCCTGATTCCTGGGAGCGGGCTACTGAAAAGAATAGAAGCACCTGAACGGTAC
>JAYTYH010000455.1:0-14576 GCA_043742485.1 Rhizobacter sp. | reverse complement strand
CCGCTGGCGCAGCCGCGTCGACGCCGTCTGGGTCGTCGACTGCAGCGAGGCGCGCCAGGTCGAACGCGTCGTCGCCCGCTCCGGCTGGACCGAAGCCGCAGTGCGCTCGATGATCGCGCAGCAGGCGACGCGAGTCGCGCGCCGCGCCGCCGCCGACGCCGTCATCGACAACGACGACCTCTCGCTGCCGCGATTCTGCGACGAAGTCCGCAGCCTCTGGGAGGCCACGCTCGCGGCGCGGCGTTGACGCAGTCCATCGCAGCGCCGAAGCGCTATGAAACAATCGGTGGGGTCGACGGTCCTACGCTGCCGCCTTTCGCTCCCACGCCGCCTTGATCCTGTACGAATATCCGTTCAACGAGAGCATCCGCACGATGCTCCGACTCGAGCATCTTTTCGACCGCCTCGGCCAGCTGATCGAGCGCGATGCCGCCG
Organism: Rhizobacter sp.; assembly: GCA_043742485.1. Lineage (GTDB taxonomy): Bacteria > Pseudomonadota > Gammaproteobacteria > Burkholderiales > Burkholderiaceae_C > Schlegelella_A. Next base: position 14,141 of record JAYTYH010000455.1, on the reverse strand, counting down.
TCGACCACCACCACGCGCTGGCGACGATCTTCGAGATCATGGACGTCGGCTCGCGTGCCGACCTCAAGTCCGATCTGCTGAAGGAGCTCGAGAAACATCGTCAGCAGCTGGCCACGTTCCGCGGCAATCCGTCCATCTCCGAAAGTGCGCTCGACAAGATGGTCGAGCGCGTCGACAGGGCACACGGCCGCCTCAACCTCGTCACCGGCAAGATCGGCGCGACGCTTGCGACCAACGAGTGGCTGATGAGCATCCGCAGCCGCATCAGCATTCCCGGCGGCACCTGCGAATTCGATCTGCCCGCGTACTACGCTTGGCAGCAGCTCGACGCCTCACGCCGCCGCACTGGCCTGCTGCAGTGGCTTGCGCCACTCGAGCCGTACGCCGAGGCCCTGCAGGTCCTCCTTGGCCTGATACGCGACTCCGGCCGCCCGCACAAGGTGACCGCGACCTTCGGCCAATACTCGCAAAGCCTGACCCCCGGGCGCGTCTACCTGCTCATGCGCGTGCGCCTCGAGGCCGCCGGCGAGCTGGTGCCCGAGATCAGCGGCCACCGCCTGATGGTGATGGTGCGTCTCATGCGCCAGGAAATCGACGGACGGCTGAAGCCGAGCAACGACGACGCCAGCTTCGAGCTGACCTTATGCGCCTGAACGGGATCGCCTGAACTGACGGCATGAGCACGAGCGGGAACGAGGAGCGCGGCGAGCGCGTCATCCGATGCCCGATCTGTGGCGGCGACAGCGTCTACGCCGCCTCCAACCCGAGCCGCCCGTTCTGCAGCGTGCGCTGCCGCGACGTCGATTTGGGCGCCTGGGCGTTTGGCAGCTACCGCATGCCGGCCAAGCCCGACACCGGGGACGAGACTTCGGAATAGGCGGGTAATCGCGCCTCAGCGCACCCAGGCCGTCAGGGCAGTGAAGTTGTCGTGGCGGGGCTTTTTCACCGCCGCTTCGAGCACCCGCTGCTCGAGCGTGCGCAGCCAGGCGAGCGGCCCGGCGGCAGTGGCGAGCGAAGCTTCCAGCTGCGGGTCTTCAACGTACTCCCACAGCCCGTCGGTGCACAGGAGAAAGACATCGCCCGGCTGAAGGCTCCAGGCTTCCTGGCTCACCGCGATCTGCAAATCTTCTTCTTCGACACCGAGCGCCGACAGCAGTTCGCTGCGCTGCGGGTGCGAGAGCATGTCCTCGGGTGCCAGCATGCCCCCATCGACCAGCGACTGCACCAGGCTGTGGTCGCGCGTGCGCGCCGAGATCCGGCCAGAGCGAAACGCATAGAGCCGCGAGTCACCGCTGTGGACCCAGCGGCCGGCCGCCAGCTCGAGGTCGACGGTCAACGCGACCACCGTGCTGTACATGTCCTGCACGGCGGCGTTGTCGGCCCGGTGCCGGATGATGCTTCGGTTCGTTTCGGCGATCAGCCCTTCGATGAACGACTCCGACAGCTCCGGCGCCGCGGCGAAGCGACCGAGGATGCTGTCTACAGCCAACCGTGAGGCCCTGTCACCGCCACCGTGGCCGCCGGCGCCGTCGGCGACAACGCAGCACAGGTGCCCGGCGGAGTGCCAGTGGCCGCAGGCGTCCTCGTTGTGCTTGCGGCCGCCGCGGCGGGTCATCGTCGCCACCTCGAGCTGCAGTGTCACGGCCGGTCCTTCTCGAGCTGGTTGATGTGCTCTTCATAGGCCCGCAGAAAGGCCTTGCCGAACAACTCGTGGAAGTCGTCCGAGGCCTCGGCTGCAATCTGCCCGTACATCTCATTGAAGAGATCCCACATGCGCGCCTTGCGTGACGAGGGCAACAGCGATTCGACGAGCGACTTCTGCGCCAGCTTGGCCTCGAGCACCGCCGGATCGAAGCGTGTGAATATGCCCTCGAGCGCCGCCCGCATACCGGCGAGGGTCGCGAATTGATGCGCTCGCAGGTCGTCGTAAGCGTCTCGCATCGCATGGTCGCCTTGCATGAAGCCGCGCTCGGGCGCGCCCAGCAGGTGCGCCAGCGCAACATCAGCGGACGCCGAGAATTTGAGAGGGTTGTTCTCGCGCGCGACGATCATCGTTACCTCAGCGCGGATCTCGCGCTTCAGTGCCGTGCGTGCGGCGAGCAGATCGATCGTTCCCTGCGTAGCCTCGCGCAGCAAGCACCCCAACAGGCGCAGCAGCGCCGGGGTCAGCGTCAACGCTTCGGGCGGCAGGCCCTGCGCGTTCAAACTCTCGCGCCAGGCCAGGGTCAAGGCCGCCAGATCAGCAGCAGATGCTGGGCTGCCAACCGCTCGCGGCGCGTCGGCAAAAACGTCGCCTCCCGGTGGTCGCCATGCCGGCGCCGCGAACCGGGCGGCGCCGCGAGGTTCGGCTCGGGCCGGCTCGGGCCGGAGGGCAGCGACAGGCGCCGATGCGGCGTCGGGAATCAGCAGATCGACGGCAGGCTCGGCGACCGCCGGCGACTGCACCACGACGGGCCCGGCGATGCCGATCGTGGTGATGCTCTCGCCGGATGGCAGATTCCAGGACAGGACCGACCCGGGCGGCGCCGAGCGGTCCATCCGTTCGATTGACGAGAGCTGCGCCGGCACGGCCGAAGGCAGGGCAGGAGGCACCGACGGAGCAGCGACGGCCTGCCCCCACGTCGCCAGCGAGTCGGCTGCTGCCGCATCCTGCAGACCGAAAAGGGCATCGAGAGAGCCTTCGCCACCGACGTTTGCCGCCGAAGCGCGCCTCGCCGGCGGCGCTGCGGGAGAAAGTGTCGACGGCGGCGGCGCCGGCGCGTCGACGGCGAACGGATCCCAGTCGGCGGGAATACCTCCTGGCATGGTGTCCACGGCCCGTGGCGTAGATGGCCCGGCCGCACCGACCCGAAGCACGTAGCCGCCGATGTGCAGTTCGTCGTTTGCGGCGATCGCCGCATGCGCGCCGCTGTTCAACGACTCCCCGTTCAAGGTGATCGGATTGCTGCCGCGATTGACGACAGCGAAGTCGCCACCTCCTCGGTGAACGATCTCGGCATGGACGCGCGAGATCGTCAGGTCGGGGTCCGGCAGGATGAGCCGGTTGCCATCTGACCGGCCGATGCTGCCTCCGGCTTCGTCGAAGCGGGCAGCGAGCGGCGCGACCTGATCGCCGTTGTACGACACGGCACTGATGCTGATCATGGCAAACACTTCGGGCCGGATTTTGCACCGGCGGCCGGCGCAGATGTCTACTTAATTACGCGGGCCGCCATCCCTTGTCAGAGGCTCTTGCGGCAGTGGCCGGACTGCGTATAGTGCCTCCGGTCGCTGGCTGTGCAGCTTGCGACGCGCGTTGCAATGGCGCGATTCGATTCCGAATGACGTTAACGGGATGATGAAGGACTTGAACCGGTCCGGTACGTTCTGGCTTCAATGATCGGATACAGCATGAGCATGATTGCGCACGTTATGCCGGCGCCACGCGTCACCTCCCACGCCGGTGGCGCCTACGCTAAAACGCCCTTCGACGGGGTTCCGGCCAAGGTGCTGCTGGTCGACGACCACGACCTCATGCGGCTGGGCTTCAAGGCGCTCGTCGGCGGCGAAGGTGCGGCCATCGAATGGCTCGATGCCGCGTCGCTCGCCGACGCGCTCCTTCTTTACGAGCAGCATCCCGACATCGCGCTGGTCCTGCTCGATCTCAACCTTGCCGACTGCAAGGGCCTGCAGGGCCTGCGCCTGCTCCTCGGCCGCCAGCCGCAGGCCCGGGTCATCATCCTGAGCGGGACGGGCGACGACTTCGTGGTTCGCCAGGCACGCGCCATGGGCGCCGTCGGCTACCTGCACAAGGCCGCCGCGCCGGCGACGACGCGCGAAACCTTCCTCGCCGCCCTCGACAATGCGCCGGCGCTGCCCGGCGGCCGAGCCGGCGACGCGCAGCACTTTCCGGCGAGCACCGCGCCTTCGCGCTATGACCTCGTGGCCGAACTCGGCGTGCGTCATCTCGAGATCCTCGAGCTCGTGCTCTCTGGATGCACCAACCAGGAAATCAGCAACGAAACCAAGCTGTCGCTCGGCACGGTCAAGAACTACGTCTCGACGATCCTCCTCGCGCTCGACGTGCGGTCACGCTCGCACCTGATCAGCCTGTTCCGCTGAGCGCTGCATCTGCCCGGCCCGCGGCGTCTCCGAGCGGGCCGTTCGAGACCCGGGCAAACGTGATCGACGCTTCGGTGCGTAGCAAGCTCGAACGCACTGAGATCGTCAGCCTTTACGCGAACGCTCGGGCCGCGGCGGCCGGCGCCTTCATCACGGCCGTCTGCTTCTGGGCCTTCTTTTACCGGCACACCCCCTCGCCGGCCATCCTGGCGTGGGCCGTCGTCATCCACTTAACGCAACTGGCCCGGATGGCCCTTTTCATCGCCTTCGCACGCGATGTAAGCGCAGCGACGCTCGACGACATCTGGCGCCGACGTTACCGCCTTGCCTTGTTCGCGGCCGGGTTGGCGTGGGGCGTGGCACCGATCGTGTTCCTGCCGCCCGACGACCTGGCCTACGCGGCGCTGATGATGCTGGTGATCATCGGCATGGCGGTCGGCGGGGTCTCGACGATCGCCACCGACCGCATTTCGGTCTACCTGTGGCTGCTGCCGGTGATGGCACCGCTGCCGTTCGCCCTGCTCTGGCACTACAGCCCCTTCTACCTCGTGCTGGCGACGCTGGCGCTCGTATTCGCCGTCGTCAACCTGCGCGCCGCCCTGGCCCAGAACAGCCTGCTGCAGTCGGCCTTGCGGGCGCAGCTCGAGAACGCCGCCCTGGTCGAGCGCCTGCATCGTCAGATGGAGCTGACGGCGCAGGCCAGCCGCGACAAGAGTCGCTTTCTCGCCTCGGCCAGCCACGACCTGCGACAACCGCTGCACGCCCTCAGCTTCTTCGGCGCGACGCTGGAGCGCAGGATGACCGGCTCGGTCGACGCACCGATCATCCACAACATGATGCGTTCGATCGAGGCGCTCGACAAATCTTTCGGCGCCATCCTCGACATCTCCAAGCTCGACGCCGGCGCCGTCGAGGCGCGCCAGCAACCGTTTCCGATCCGCGAGGTGTTCCGGCGGCTGCAGATGAGCTTTTCCGGCCAGGCCGAGGAAGCCGGGCTGCAGCTGCGCTTTCACACCGGCAACAAGGTCGTCACGAGCGACCCTCAACTGCTCGAGCGCATTCTCGGCAACCTGGTCCAGAACGGCCTGCGCTACAGCCGGCCCAACGGCGGCGTCCTCGTCGCCGCGCGTCACCGGGGCGGCGGCGTCAGCCTGGAGGTCTGGGATACCGGCATCGGCCTTCCCGAGTCGGAGTTGCCGAAGATCTTTGCCGAGTTCTATCAGGTCGCTAATTCGGCGCGCGACCGCAGCAAGGGCCTCGGCATGGGACTGGCGATCGTCAAGCGGTTGACCGAGCTGCTCGGGCACGAGCTGACAGTGCGGTCGAGACCCGGGTCGGGCAGCCTCTTTCGCGTCTGGGTGGAGAGCTCGCCGCTGCAGGAGGTGGCCGAGTTCGCCATCGGCGCCGAGACCCTGCCCGGCGCGCTCGAGGAGAGCCGCGTCGCCCTGCTCATCGACGACGAGGAGGCGATCCGGACCAGCGTCGCCGAGCTGCTGACCGAATGGCGATACGAGGTCGTGGCCGTCTCGACCACCGCCGAAGCGGTCGACGAGGCACGGCGCCGCAACGGCGCCATCGACGTGATCATCAGCGACCTGCGTTTGCGTCACGGCGAGGACGGCCTGCGCGCCGTCGAGCAGGTGCGGGCGGCCTGCCGCTTCGACGTGCCGACCGTGATCGTCACCGGCGACACGGCCGCCGACCAGGTGCTGAGAGTGCACGAAAGCGGCCACACCGTGCTCTACAAGCCGGTGCAGCCGCGCGAGCTTCTCAATGTGCTCAAGCGAATCATCTGAGTTGACGATCCGGCACCGGGAAATGTGACTTTTGGCAGGTGTGACCGCCTTGGGCGCTGCCTACATTGCAGGCCAGCCAAGACGCCGCAGCCATGCCCGCGTCGAGCGAGACACACAGCTATGGTTCAAATCGACGTCGAAGCGCTGCTAGCCCCCGTGACCGAGGCGTCGCCGTGCGGCGAGGATCTCGAATACAACGCAGCGTTTCTGGCGCTCGAGGATGCCGCCCGCGGCAAGCCGGAGCAGGAGTACGGCAACACCCTCATACCGGCCCAGGAGCCTGACTGGCGCGCCATGCAGTCACTCGCGCTCGACCTCGGCAAGCGCACCCGTGACCTGCGGGTGGCGATGATGCTGCTGCGCGGCGCGACCCGGCTCGAAGGCATGGCCGGCTTCGTGCCGTCGGTGCGGCTGCTGCACGGTCTGCTCGAGCGCCACTGGGACGGCGTGTATCCGCTGCTCGACGCTTCCGACCACGACGATCCGACCATGCGCCTGAACGCGCTGGCGCCGCTGTCCGCCGCGTCCGGCGTCCTCGCCGACCTGCGCGCGGCGTCGATCGGCCCCGTTCGCAACGGCCTGACGGCGCGCAGCATCGAGCTGGCGCTCGGCAAGGGCGAGGCACGCCCCGGCGAGACCGTCATGACCGAGGCCCGTGCCGTGCAGGCGCTTAGCGATGCCGAGGCCGCCGAGCCCGGGTTGCTGGCCGGGCTGGCCGGCGCGCACGACGCCGTCAAGGGGATCCAGGTCGTTCTCGATGCCCGTGCCGGCGCCGCCAACGGCCCTGATCTCCAGCCCTTGCGAGCCCTGACCCAGTGCTTGGCACAGGCCGCCGGCGCCGCCCGGGGGGAATCGATCGACGCCGTCGCCGATGTCGCCGTCGACGCCAGCGGCGGCGCAGCGACAGCGCGGGCCGCGACTGGCACGATCGCCAGCCGCGACGACGCCATCAAGAGCCTCGACCGCATCTGCGAGTGGCTCGAACGCAGCGAGCCCAGCAACCCGGCGCCGCTGCTCATCCGGCGCGCCCAGCGGCTGATGAGCAAGAGCTTCATCGACATCATTCGCGACCTCGCGCCCGACGGGCTGAAAGAGGTCGAACGCATCGCCGGCGTGACGTCGCCGTGACTTCATTCCACTGACCGAGGAGCAGCCGATGGCCACCAGCAGCCAGAAATTCATCGCCCGCAACCGCGCCCCACGCGTGCAGATCGAGTACGACGTGGAGTTGTATGGAGCAGAAAAGAAGGTGCAGCTGCCGTTCGTGATGGGCGTGCTGTCCGACCTCTCGGGCAAGCCCTCGGAGCCGTTGCCGCCGGTGGCCGACCGCAAGTTTCTCGAGGTCGATGTCGACAACTTCGACTCACGCATGAAGTCGATGAAGCCGCGGGTCGCCTTCCAGGTGCCCAACACGCTCACCGGCGAGGGCAACGTCGCCGTCGACATCACTTTCGAGAGCATGGACGACTTCTCGCCCGCGGCCATTGCCGGCAAGGTCGATGCGCTGAAAAAACTGCTCGATGCGCGCCAGCAGCTCTCCAACCTCATCACCTTCATGGACGGCAAGACCGGCGCCGAGGAGCTGATGGCCAAGGTGCTCGCCGATCCGGCGCTGCTCGGCAGCCTGGCCGCTGCCAAGAAGCCGGCCGACGCCGCCTGACCACCCCCGTACGAGGAGTCCCACGACCATGGCTGAAGCCGCACCGCAAGCATCTGCCCTACAGGGCGTCGAGTACCAGGGCGGCGACTTCGCCTCCCTGCTCAGCAAGGAGTTCAAGCCGAAGACCGACGAGGCCAAGTCGGCCGTCGAAGCAGCCGTTCTGACGCTGGCGCAGCAGGCGCTCTCGCAGACGAAGCTGATCGGCACCGACGTCATCGTCTCGATCGAGGCGATGGTCGCCGAGCTCGACAGGAAGCTCACCGAGCAGATCAACCTCATCCTCCATCAAAGCGATTTCCAGAAGCTCGAGAGCGCTTGGCGCGGCCTTCACTATCTCGTCAACAACACCGAGTCGGACGAGATGCTGAAGATTCGCGTCATGAACGTCTCGAAGACGGACCTGCACAAGACGCTCAAGCGCTACAAGGGCACGGCCTGGGACCAGAGCCCGGTGTTCAAGCGGGTCTACGAAGAGGAGTTCGGCCAGTTCGGCGGCGAGCCCTTCGGCTGCATGGTCGGCGACTACTACTTCGACCAGAGCCCGCCCGACGTCGAGCTGCTCGGCGAGATGTCGAAGATCGCCGCCGCCGCGCACTCCCCCTTCATCACCGGCGGCAGCCCGACGCTCATGCAGATGGGCTCGTGGCAGGAGCTCGCCAACCCGCGCGACCTGACCAAGATCTTCCTCACGCCCGAGTACGCCGCCTGGCGCTCGCTGCGCGAATCGGAAGACTCGCGTTACGTGGGCCTGGCGATGCCGCGCTTCCTGGCCCGCACGCCCTACGGCGCCAAGACGAACCCCGTCGAGGCCTTCAATTTCGAGGAAGACACGGCGAGCGCCGACCACAGCCGCTACGCCTGGGCCAACGCCGCCTTCGCGATGGCCGTCAACATCAACCGCTCGTTCAAGAGCTACGGCTGGTGCACGCGGATTCGCGGCATCGAGTCGGGAGGCTCGGTCGAGGGCCTGCCGACGCACACCTTCCCGACCGACGACGGCGGCGTCGACATGAAGTGCCCGACCGAAATCGCAATCAGCGACCGGCGCGAAGCCGAGCTCGCCAAGAACGGCTTCATGCCGCTGGTGCACCGCAAGAACTCCGACTTCGCCGCCTTCATCGGCGCGCAGTCGCTGCAAAAGCCGGCCGAGTACGACGATCCCGACGCGACGGCCAACGCCAACCTCGCCGCCCGCCTGCCCTACCTATTCGCCTGCTGCCGCTTCGCGCACTACCTGAAATGCATCGTGCGCGACAAGGTGGGCTCCTTCAAGGAGCGCGCCGACATGGAGAAGTGGCTGAACAAATGGATCATGAACTACGTCGACGGCGACCCCGCCAACTCGTCGGAGTTCACCAAGTCGCAGAAGCCGCTGGCAGCAGCCGAAGTGACGGTGGCAGAGATCCCCGGTAACCCCGGCTACTACAGCAGCAAGTTCTTCCTCCGGCCGCACTACCAGCTCGAAGGCCTGAGCGTTTCTCTGCGTCTCGTTTCCACGCTGCCTTCCCAGAAAGCCGCTTGATCCTGCCGGCTGACGCCGGTCGTCCTAACTTTATCCTGGAGAAAACATCATGAGCATCGACTGCAACCTGAAATTGGACGGTGTGTCCGGCGAGTCCGAGAGCGCCGATCACAAGGGTGAAATCGAAGTCTTTTCATGGCAATGGGACGTCTCTCAAGTGTCTTCCGGCAGCGGTGGCGGTACCGGCACGGGCAAGGCCGTTCCTGGCGCATTCACTTTCTCGCACAAATACGACAAGGCATCGCCCATCCTGGCGCAGAAGTGCGCCAAGGGCGAACACTTCAAGGATGCCGTCGTCACCGTGCGCAAGGCGGGGGGCAGCCAGCAAGACTTCCTGAAGGTCACGATGAAGACGGCATTTGTCACCGCGGTCGCGCCGAACGCCACGTCCGGCGGCGACATCACGGAAACGGTCCACATGACCTACGACGACATCGAGTTTGCCTACAAACCGCAGGACGAAAAGGGCGGTCTCGGCGGTGAAGTGAAGTTCGGCTGGAACCCCAAGAAAACCGAGGTTCGCTGAAGCCAGCGCCGACCGCAAAGTCTGACGAGGACAAGCTCACTCAGGGAGATCGACATGGCATTCACCGTCTTGAACTTCAATTCTCCCGGCGCGGACCACCCGCGCTACAACTTCGATCAAACGCTGGTGGTGGGGAGTCGCGGGAATGACGCAAAGTTGCTGCAAGTGCTTCTCAACATGTTCTATTTCGACCAAGCCAAAGAAGCTTCGGCGCGCGGCTTCGTTCCGCTGACGGACCGGCTGGTCGAAGACGGAATCATCGGTCACGACACCACGGTGCTGGCATCGGACTTCAAAGAGAAGTCGTTTCAATTGGGCAGCGGCAACCTTTCTGGCTTCGAACATCCAGAAGCGCAAGGGTTGGACCCCATGCGCAAGCCAGGCGAACTCTCGCCTCGATTGAAGAAACGCTACTTCATCGACCTGCTCAACGACGTGGTGAGCACGTTCGACGCCAAACTCAAGTTGGGTAAATATCCGCTACTTGCTTCCGATCCTTCAGTACCCGTATCGCTTCGCAATGCGCTTTCGCGGCAAAAGTCCGTTGCTGACAAATACCGATTCGGCGGCTGACCATGACACCGCAACGCCTCGGCGCCTGACATCGCGATGGGCAAGCACACGCACGACGACGGAGCCGGCGCCGATGCTTACTTGCTCGTCGACGGCAAGAAGCAGGGCGCCGTCAAGGGCGAGGCGTCGACGCCCGGGCACGAAGAAGAAATCACCGTCAAGGCCTGGCACTGGGGCGTGACGTCTCCGACCGCCGTGGGCACCAGCCATGCCACCGGTCGCCGGGTCTACCAGGTGCTGCGCATCGACAAGCATGTCGACGCCTCCAGCACCAAGCTGATGAACGCCCTGGCCAGCAACGAAGAATTGAAGAAAGTAAGCCTCGGTCTGCGCAAGGCGGGAACCGACGAAGACTTCTTCACCATCGTTCTCGAACAGGCACGCGTGGTCGGCTGCGAGATTCAATCGGAGCAGAACGGGGCGTTGAACGAGGTCGTGTCTATTGCCTACCAGGTGATCGACATCACGTACCACTCGCAAAAGGACAGCGGTGACCGCGGTGCATCGACGAGCTTCAGCGACTCGTTCAACGTCCAGACGTGATCGGAGCTGACCGAACGCGATGGCCAAGCGCCTCGTCCTGCTCGACTTCCGACTCATCGGCACCGTTTCGAGCGATGTCGGCAAGGTGATCCAGGTGAGCGTGCGCACCCCGATCAAGGAAGTCTTCGACAAGGCGGCCACCCACGCCAGGTCGGTCGACGGTGTCGACGACCTGCTCATCTGCTGCCATGGATTTGAAGCGAACGGTCCCGTCGCCGGCGCCGACATCTCCATTCGCACCGAAGGCGGGCTCGGCTTGGAGCTCGGCACGGAGAACTTGAATTTCGCGACCGTCGGCACGATGGCCGTGCTGAAAGGCCCGCCGCCGCTCGCCATGCGGATTGTCGTGTTCTCCTGCGGTGCGGCCCTGACCCATCCACAACTGAAGAACCACCATGGCGACGGCATGCGTCTGATGGGCGAGATCGCCCTGACCACCGGCACCCGTGTCGTCGCCTCGGACCAGACCCAAGTCTACCACCGCTTGGAAACGCTGAAGCACTTCTTGTTCGGCGCCGGCAGCGCGAACGACGATCGCATCGACTTCGGCGAGTGGGAAGGCGACGTGTTCGAGTTCTCGCCCGACGATGGCATCGGCCGGAAGCTCAAGCCCGCGCAGCATCCGCAGTTCGACTTTTGAGGGAACCGACCCATGGCATCCGAAGCCGAAGACATGATTGCCGCCGGCGAGCCGGCGCAGGCGCTCACGCTGCTCCAGACGCAGGTGAAGAAGCACCCGGCCGACGTCAAGCTGCGCACCTTCCTGTTCCAGCTGCTCTGCGTGCTCGGCCAGTGGCCGCGCGCGTCGACCCAGCTCGAAGTGTGCGGCGAGCTCGACGCTGTGACGCTGGCGATGGTCAACACCTACCGCGAAGCGCTGAAGTGCGAGCTGGTGCGCGAGAAGGTGTTCGCCGGCAGCACCACGCCGCTGTTGCTCGGCCAGCCGCAGGAGTGGGTGGCGCGCCTGGTCGAAGCCATGCAGGCCGGCGCGCGCGGCGAGGCTGCCGTCGCGGCGCAGCTGCGCGCCCAGGCCTTCGACATGGCATCGACCGCCGCCGGCACCCTCAACGGCGAGCCGTTCGACTGGATCGCCGATGCCGACTCCCGGCTTGGCCCGGTGCTCGAGGTCATCGTCAACGGCCGCTACGCCTGGGTGCCCTTCGCCAGCCTGAGCAAGCTGACGATCGAAGCACCCGAGGACCTGCGCGACTTCGTCTGGGCGCCGGCCCACCTCGAGTTCCCCAACGGCGGCGATTCGGTAGCCCTGGTGCCGACGCGCTACCCGCTCGGGCCCGGGGCGGGCAGCGCCGAGCAGTTGGCCCGAAGCACCGACTGGGAAGCGATCGGCGACGAGCAGTACGCCGGCCGCGGCCAGCGCGTGCTGGTCACCTCGGCGAGCGAGACCGGCCTGCTCGCCGTTCGCGAACTCGTCATGGGCGCCAGCGCCGACTAGCGCTTACCGAGCCGACCATGGATGCCCGCGATCGTCTCCAGCCCGCGCTCCTCGACCGCCTGACCGACGACCATCGCCTCGACGGCGCCGAGGTCGACGAGCGCCGCGTCATGACCAAGCAGCAGATTCGCGCCGCCGTCCTGCGCGACCTGTCGTGGCTGCTCAACACGGTGCAGCCGTTCGGCAAGCTCGCCGAGCACTACCCGCAGGTCAAGCGCTCGGTGCTGAACTACGGCCTGCCGCCGATGTCGGGCCAGCTCGCCTCGCGCATCGACGTGACCGTGCTCGAGAGGAGCATCAGGGACGCCATCGTGCAGTTCGAGCCGCGCATCCTCGCCGACACGCTGCAGGTGCGCGCCATCGAGTTCGAGAGCGTGATGGCGACCCACAACATCATCGAATTCGAGATCCGCGGCTTTCTTTGGGCCCAGCCGGTACCGCTCGAGCTGCTGCTGCGCACCCAGCTCGACCTCGAGGCCGGCCAGGTCGAGGTCAAGGACGCGACCGGCGCCTCGGTTAGATCCTGAACGCCGGAGACACCGACCGCGATGGACCCGCGCCTGCTGCGCCTCTACTCCGACGAGCTCTCTCACCTGCGAGAGATGGGGGCCGAGTTCGCGCGCGAGTTCCCACGCGTCGCCTCGCGGCTGTCGATGGACGGCGTGGAGGTCACCGACCCGTACGTCGAGCGGCTGCTCGAAGGCTTCGCCTTCCTCACCGCCCGCGTTCAGCTCAAGCTCGAGTCGGAGTTCCCGCGTCTGGTGCAACACCTGCTGGAGGTCGTGTACCCGAACTTCCTGGCGCCGGTGCCGGCGATGATGATGGTGCAACTGCAACCCGATCCAGCCGACCCCAACCTCGCCCAGGGCGCCTGGGTGCGGCGGCAGAGCAGCCTGCGCAGCACCTTGCCGCGCGGCCAGAACACGCTGTGCGAATTTCGCACCGCGCACGACGTGCGGCTCTGGCCGATCGAGGTCGCGAGCGCACAGTTCTTCAGCTACGCACCCGACCTGCCGCTGGCGCAGCTGCCGACCGGCGGGCGCGTCAAGGGCGGCCTGCGCATCCGCCTGCGCGCACTCGCCGGCATGACCTTCGACCAGTTGCCGATCGCCGACCTGCCGTTCGCGATCACCGCGCCCGACGACGTCGCCTTTCGCCTTCACGAGCTGGCGCTCGGCAGCTGCGTCGGCACGTGGCTGCGCACCGACGACAGCGCGCCGCGCACCGGTTGGCGCGGCGCTGGCAGCCTGGAACCCGTCGGCTACGGCGAGGACGAAGCGTTGCTGCCGGCAACGCTTCGCGGCTTCAGCGGCTACCGGCTGCTGCAGGAATACGCCGCCCTTCCCCAGCGCTTCCTCGCCTTTCGCATCACCGACCTGGCCGCCAGGCTGTCCCGCGTGGCCGCGAGCGAGGTCGAGCTCGTGCTGCTCTTCGCCCGCACCGACGGCACGCTGGAATCGCTGGTCGATGCCTCGTCGGTCGCGCTCTTCTGCACGCCGGCCATCAACCTCTTCAGCAAGCGCCTCGACCGCATCGCGCTGACCGGCTCGGCGTGGGAGCACCACGTCGTGCCCGACCGCACCAAGCCGATGGACTTCGAAGTGCACGGCATCGAGTCGGTCACCGGCTACGGCACCGGCACCGTCGCCGAGCAGCGCTTCCTGCCGCTCTACAGCAGCGTGCGCACCGAGTCGTCGGCGCACCCGGCCTACTACACGCTGCGCCGCGAGCCGCGCGTGCTCTCGGCGCGGCAGAAGGACCAGGGGCCGCGCTCGTCATATGTCGGCCAGGAGGTGTTCCTGTCGCTCGTCGACGCGCGTCAGGCACCGTACCGGGAAGACCTGCGCCAGCTCTCGGTGATGGCCTCGGTGAGCAATCGTGACCTGCCGACCTTCCTGCCGGCCGGCGGCTCGGGCGGCGCCGACCGCTGGCAGCTCGACGCCCCCGGCACGCTCGCCCAGGTGCGC
>JAYTYH010000454.1:0-3077 GCA_043742485.1 Rhizobacter sp. | reverse complement strand
GGCGAGAGCAGCGGCCGCGGCTTCGCGGAGATCCTCCTCGAAGGCCTGGCGCCCGACGGCGGCCTCTACGTGCCGGAGCGCTATCCGCAGGTCGACGCTGGCACGTTGCAACGCTGGCGCGGCCTGTCGTATCCGGCGCTTGCCTTCGAGATCCTCTCGCTCTTCATCGACGACATCCCGGCCGAAGACCTGCGTGGCCTCGTGGACCGCACCTACACGGCGGCGGTATTCGGCGATGCCCGCATCGTGCCGCTGCGCCCCCTCGAGCCCGGCCTGTTCGTGCTCGGCCTCTCGAACGGGCCGACGCTGGCGTTCAAGGACGTCGCGATGCAGTTTCTAGGCCACGCCTTCGAGTACGAACTGGCACGGCGCGGGCGAACGCTCACGGTTCTGGGCGCGACCTCGGGCGATACCGGCAGCGCCGCCGAGCACGCGCTCAAGGGCAAGCGCGCCATCGAGGTCTTCATGCTCTCGCCGCTCGGCCGCATGAGCCCCTTTCAGCAGGCGCAAATGTTCAGCCTTCAAGAGGCGAACATCCACAACATCGCCATCGAGGGCGTGTTCGACGATTGCCAGGATCTCGTCAAGGCGGTCTCGGCCGATCTCGACTTCAAGCATCGGCATCGCATCGGCACTGTCAACTCGATCAACTGGGCGCGACTGCTGGCGCAGGTCGTCTACTACTTCGCCGGCTACTTCCAGGCCACCGCGCGCGAAGGCGAAAAGGTCAGCTTCGCGGTGCCGACGGGCAACTTCGGCAACCTCTGCGCCGGCCACGTCGCCCGCATGATGGGCCTGCCGATCCGCCGCCTCGTGCTTGCCACGAACGAGAACGACGTCCTCGACGAGTTCTTCCGCAGCGGTCGCTATCGCGTGCGCAGCGCCGCCGAGACGCACGAGACATCGAGCCCGTCGATGGACATCTCGAAGGCCTCGAACTTCGAGCGCTTCGTGTTCGATGCCCTCGGCCGCGATGCCGCCCGCACGCGTTCGCTGTTCGCCGAAGTCGGGACGCGACGCGGGTTCGCGTTGGCGGCCGCCGAGCGCGAGCAGGTGGCCGGCTTCGGCGTCGTCAGCGGCCGCAGCACCTCGGCCGATCGGCTCTCCACCATCCACGCCGTCCATGCCGACTTCGCCGAGGTCATCGACCCGCACACCGCCGACGCGCTCAAGGTCGGTCGCGAGTACGTCGAAACGGGCGTACCGATGATCGTGCTCGAGACGGCGTTGCCGGCCAAGTTCAACGAAACCGTGCGCGAGGCTATCGGCATCGACGCACCGCGGCCGGCGGGTTTTGAGGGCATCGAGTCGCTGCCGCGTCGCTTCATCACCCTGGCCAATGACGTCGGCCTGCTGAAGCGTTGCATCGCCACCGCCGCGACGGCATGAGCGCGATGCTGTCCCTCGACGACGCCCTCGGCCGGATCCTCGCCCGCGTCCAGCCGCCGGCCCCCGCCACGACCGAGGAGGTCTCGACCTTCGAGGCGCTGCACCGCGTGCTGGTCGCCGATGTCGCTTCGCTGATCGACGTGCCGCCGGCTGACAACAGCTCGATGGACGGCTATGCCGTGCGTCTGGCCGACGTGCCTGCTGCCGGCGTCGTGCTGCCCGTCAGCCAGCGCATCGCCGCCGGCACGGTCGGCGGCCCGCTCGAGCCAGGCAGCGCCGCGCGCATCTTCACCGGCGCCCAGGTGCCGGCCGGCGCCGACGCGGTGGTGATGCAGGAGCGTTGCACCGTGACCGAAGCCGGTGTTCGCATCAACGAAGTGCCGCGGCCCGGCCAGGCCGTGCGCCGTCGCGGCGAAGACGTGACGCAGGGCGCCGTCGTCCTGCGCGCCGGCATGCGGCTTACCCCGCAGGCGCTTGGCATGGCGGCCTCCGTCGGCGCGGCCAGCGTCCGCGTCGGTGCGCGGCCGCGGGTGGCCATGTTCTCGACCGGCGACGAGCTGGCGATGCCCGGAGAGGTGCTCAAGCCGGGCGCCATCTACAACTCGAACCGCTTCACGTTGCGCGCCCTGATCGAGAGCTTCGGCGGCGTCTGCGACGATCTCGGCATCGTCCCCGACCGGCTCAACGCGACGCGAGACGCGCTCAAGCGGGCGGCCGAACACAACGACCTCATCGTCACCTGCGGCGGCGTCTCCGTCGGCGAAGAAGACCACCTGAAGCCGGCCGTCGAGAGCGAGGGCCGGCTCGATCTCTGGCAGATCGCCATCAAGCCGGGCAAGCCGCTGGCGTTCGGCGAGGTCTTCCGCGCCGACGGCTCGTCGGCGTGGTTCATCGGTCTGCCGGGCAACCCGGTCTCCAGCTTCGTCACCTTTCTGATGCTGGTGCGGCCGGTGTTGCTGCGGCTGCAGGGCGCCAGCCAGCCAGCACTGCGGCCGATCTCCCTTCGGGCCGACTTCGCCTGGCCCCGGCCCGACGTGCGCCGCGAGTTCCTGCGCGTGCGCCGCAACGACGAAGGCGGCCTCGCGCTGTTCGCCAACCAGGGCCCCGGCGTGCTGACCTCGACGGTGTGGGCCGACGGCCTGGTCGACAACCCCGGCGGCACCGCCATCGCGCCGGGCGACCTGGTGCGCTACCTGCCGTTCGCGGAGCTGATGGCATGAAGGTCGCGGTGCGCTACTTCGCCTCGGTGCGCGAAGCGCTGGGCAGCGGCGAGCCGGCCGAGGTCGTCGACGGTGCCGACATCGCCGCGCTTCGCGACGCCCTGGCTGGGCGCGGCGGCCGCCACGCCGAGGCGCTCGGCCGCTCCCGCGTGCTGCGTGCGGCCCGCAACCGCGTGCTCTGCAGCGAATCGACGGCGCTCGCCGAGGGCGACGAAGTCGGCTTCTTTCCGCCCGTCACCGGTGGCTGAGACGGTGTCGACCTCGCCCCGGATCTCGATCCGCCACGATGACTTCGACCTCGCCGACGAGGTCGCGGCGCTGCGGCTGGCCGATGTCGGCGTCGGCGCCGTCGTCGCCTTCGTCGGCACGGTGCGCGACCGCAACGACGGCACCGCCGTCCACTCGTTAGAGCTCGAGCACTATCCCGGCATGACCGAGGCGGCCATCGAAGCGATGATCGACGCGGCC
>JAYTYH010000453.1:0-3294 GCA_043742485.1 Rhizobacter sp. | reverse complement strand
TTGGGCTCGAGTTCAGGGAAACGACGAAGAACATCTATTTCGCCGTGCTGGTGTTCGCGGGCCTGCTGTTCATGATCTTCGCCAGCACGACCGTCGGCGACATCTTCGGCACGAGCACCTGGCCGGTGACGTTCCAGATGACGGGCCTGGTCTCGGGCAGCTTCGCCGCCTTCATGCTCATCATCATCGCGTTCTACGCCGGCGAGCTGGTCTGGCGCGAGCGCGACAACCGTCTCGACCAGATCGCCGACGCGCTGCCGACGCCGACTTGGCTGCCCCTCGTCAGCAAGCTGATCGCGCTGATGCTCGTTCCGGCCGTGCTGCAGGCACTGCTCATGCTCTGCGGCATGGCCATCCAGGCCGCCAAGGGCTACACGCGTTTCGAGCCGGGCCTGTACCTCTACGACCTGTTCACGATCGACCTCGTCGGCTACTGGTTCATCTGCGCACTGGCGATCGCCGTGCACAGCATCGCCTCGCACAAGTATGTCGGCCACTTCGTGATGATCGTGTACTACGTCGTGCTGCTGTTCGCGAGCCAGCTCGGCCTCGAGCACAACCTCTACAAGTTCGGCAACGTTCCGAGCGCCGTCTATTCCGACATCAACGGCTACGGTCACTTCCTGCCGCGGGTGCGCGCCTTTCAAGCCTACTGGACGGCCGGCTCTTTGCTGCTGCTGCTGCTCGCCTACCTCGCCTGGACGCGCGGCACCGCGAGCTCGTGGCGCGAGCGGCTCGTGCGGGCGAGCACGCGCGTGACGGCGCCCACGTTCGCCATCGGCGCCGTCTCGGCGCTGGCGTTCGCGGCGATCGGCGGCTTCATCTTCTACAACACCAACGTCCTCAACCACTACGAGACCACGCTCGACGCCCAGGCGCGCCAGGTGCGCTACGAGAAGCGCTACAAGGCGCTCGCCGCCGAGCCGCAACCCAAGATCACCGCCGTCCGGCTCGACGTCGATCTCTTCCCCGCCGAGCAGCGCGTGCGCATGCGCGGCCGCTATTCGCTCAGGAACAAGAACGCGGTGCCGGTGCGGTCGCTGCTGCTCAACTTCGCCGCCGGCCGCGAACTCGTATTTCACCGCCTCGAACTCGGCGTGCCGGTGGCGCAGGTCGACGACGACAAGGCGCTCGGAGTGCACCGCCTGCATCTGGCGCAGCCGCTTGCGCCCGGCGCCGAGACCACGCTCGACTTCGACCTCGAGTTGCCGACGCACGGATTTCGCAACGAGGGCTCGAACACCGCCGTCGTCTACAACGGCAGCTTCGTCAACGGCCGCGCCGTGCTGCCGGTGATCGGCTATGCGGCCGGCGCCGAGCTCGAGCGCGACCAGGACCGCAAGAAGTTCGGCCTGGCGCCGAAGGAGCGCATGCGCGACCGCGACGACCCGGCCGGCCTGCAGGTCAATGGCCTCTCGGCCGATGCCGACTTCATCGACTACGAGGCCACGGTGTCGACCGAGCCCGACCAGATCGCCATCTCGCCCGGTTACCTGCAACGCGAATGGACCGAGGCCGGCCGGCGCTACTTCCACTACAAGATGGACGCGCCGATCCTGGACTTCTTCGCCTTTCAGTCGGCTCGCTACGCGGTGAAGAAAGACACCTGGCACGGCCCGGCCGGCGATGTCGCGATCGCGATCTACTACCAGCCCGGTCACGAGTTCAACCTCGACTCGATGCTCGCTGCGACCAAGGATTCTCTGGCCGACTTCAGCACTTGGTTCGGGCCGTACCAGTACCGGCAGTTCCGCATCGTCGAGTTCCCGCGCTACGAATCGTTCGCGCAGTCGTTCCCGAACACGATCCCGTTCTCGGAGGCGATCGGCTTCATCGCCCGCGTGCGGCCCGACGACCCGAAGGACATCGACTACCCGTACTACGTCACCGCCCACGAGGCCGCACACCAATGGTGGGGCCACCAGGTTGCGAGCGGCGACGTCCAGGGCGGCACGATGCTCATCGAGTCGATGGCGCAGTACTCGGCGTTGATGGTGATGAAGAAGAAGTTCGGCACGGCGAAGATGCGCCGCTTTCTCGCCTACGAGCTCAACCGCTACCTCACCGGCCGCGCCTTCGAGCAGAAGAAGGAACTGCCGCTCTCGCGCGTCGAGGATCAGCCGTACATCCACTATGCCAAGGGCAGCCTGGTCATGTACGCGCTGGCCGACTACATCGGCGAGGACAAGCTCGATCAGGCCTTCCGCGCCTTTCGCGACGCCCACGCGTTCAAGGGGCCGCCGTATCCTTCATCGAGCGAGCTGATCGCGCGCATCCGCGAAGTCACGCCGCCCGAGCTGCAGTACGTGATCGACGACCTGTTCGAGAAGATCGTGGTCTACGACAACCGCGCCGTCAGCGCCTCGATGAAGGCGCTCGCCGACGGCCGCTTCGAGGTGACGATGAAGGTCGTGGCGAAGAAGCGCGTTGCCGACGAGCTCGGCAAGGAGAGCGACGTCGCCCTGAACGACTTCATCGACATCGGCGTCGTCGACGACAAGGGCGACGCCATCGCCATCGAGCGCAAGCGCATCACGCAGCAGGAGTCGACCTTCACGATGACGGTCGACAAGCGGCCCGTCAAGGCCGGCATCGACCCGCTCAACAAGCTCATCGACCTGCGACCGGGCGACAACACGATCGCGGTGAGCGGCGGCTAGGCGCCCATTGCGGCCCTGCACGCGCTCAGCCGCGCAGGTGGCAGGCTGCCCAGTGGCCGTCGCGCTTCTGCTCGAGCGGCGGCACCACCGTGCTGCAGAGCGGGAACTGGGCGATCGGGCAGCGGGTGTGGAAGTGGCAGCCCGACGGCGGATGGATGGGGCTCGGCACGTCGCCTTGCAGCGGGATGCGCTTCCTCTTGATCTTCGGGTCGGGGATGGGCACGGCCGACAGCAGCGCCTCCGTGTACGGATGCAGCGGCTCGGTGTAGAGCTGCCTGGCGCCCGTGATCTCGACGATGCGGCCGAGGTACATCACTGCGACCCGGTCGCTGATGTGCTCGACGACCGAGAGGTCGTGGGCGATGAAGATGTAGGTGAGGTTGAACTTCTCCTGCAGGTCTTCGAGCAGGTTGATCACCTGGGCCTGGATCGAGACGTCGAGCGCCGAGACGGCCTCGTCGCAGACGATCAGCTTCGGGCTCACCGCCAGCGCCCGCGCGATGCCGATGCGCTGGCGCTGGCCGCCCGAGAACTCGTGCGGGTAGCGGCGCATGTGGTCGGCGTTGAGGCCCACCGTCTCGAGCAGCTCGACGATGCGGGCGTCGAACTCGGCGCGGCCTTTCGTCAGGCCGTG
>JAYTYH010000452.1:0-3914 GCA_043742485.1 Rhizobacter sp. | reverse complement strand
TGTCGGTGCGCACGTCGGCCGGGTTGATGTCGATCTCGATCGAGTCGTCGACCTCGGGGTAGACGAAGAGGCTGGCGAAGCTGGTGTGGCGGCCGCCGGCCGAGTCGAACGGGCTCTTGCGCACGAGCCGATGCACGCCGGTCTCGGTGCGCAGCAGGCCGAACGCGTAGTCGCCCTCGACCTTGATGGTGGCGCTGCGGATGCCCGCGACGTCGCCCTCGGTCTCTTCCATCACTTCGGTCTTGAAGCCCTTCTTCTCGCAGTACTTCAGGTACTGGCGCAACAGCATCGCCGCCCAGTCGCAGGCCTCGGTGCCACCGGCGCCGGCCTGGATGTCGATGAAGCAGTTGCTCGGGTCGGCGGGGTTGTTGAACATGCGTCGGAACTCGAGCTCGGCGATCGAGGCTTCGAGCTTGGCGGCGTCGGCGTCGATGGCCAGCAGGCCGTCGAAGTCGGCGTCCGCCTTCGACATCTCGTAGAGCTCGGTGTTGTCGGCGAGGTTCGCCGTGAGGTGGTCGACGCCGCTGACGACGGTGTCGAGGGCGCGCTTCTCGCGGCCCAGTTCCTGCGCCCGCTTGGGCTCGTTCCAGACGTTGGGGTTCTCGAGTGCCGCGTTGACTTCGTTCAGCCGCAGAGCTTTGCGGTCGTAGTCAAAGATACCCCCGACGATCGATCGTTCGGTGGGTCAGGTCGGCCAGCTTGTGGCCGATGGCATTGATGTGTTCGACGTCCATGATCCGCTCTCGTTCTGCTCTTTCAGGAAGGCCGCGATTCTGACAGGAAGGTCTCGAGCAGGCGGGCAATGTCCTCGGGGCGATCGTGGTGCAGCATGTGCCCGGCCGGCGCCACCACATGTCGCTCGACGCTGGCGACGAGGTCGAGCCGCTGATGGAACTCGGCCTTGGTGTAGCGGTCGCCCCACCAGAGCGTGAGGTCGGTGCGGTCGCCCTCGACCCACATCACCGGCGCCGTGATGCATTTCCAGGCGGCGAGCCATTCGTCGGCGTTGGCGAGCAGCGGGCTCATGCGCTTGTGGTTCGGGTCGGCGAGCAGGCGGCGCGACCCGGCTGGCGCGTCGCTGCCTTTCACCGGCGCCGACCAGTGGCCGGCCAGCCAGAGGGCGCGGTCGGCGCGCAGCAGCGGGTTGGTCTTCTTCAGCCGCTCGGCGACGGCAGCGAGGTCGGCGTACGGCCGCAGCACTTCGGGCTCCTTCAACGCCGCCAGCCACTTGGCGATGCGCGCCGGCGCGCTCTCGGGCGTCGAGCGCGGCATGCCGAAGCCTTCGAGGTTGACGAGCCGGCGTACCTGGCCCGGCCGCACGCCCGCATACAGCATGGCGACGTTGCCGCCCATGCTGTGGCCGAGCAGGTCGATGGCGCCGCGGTCAGCGCCGAAGAGGGCATCGAGCACGAGCTCGAGGTCGCCGAGGTACTCGCTGAAGTAGTAGGTGTCGACGGCCGGCGTATCGCTGGCGCCGAAGCCGCGCCAGTCGAGCGCGAGTACGTGGCGATCGGCGGCGAGAGCGTCGACGACGAACTGGAACGACGCTGCCACGTCCATCCAGCCGTGCAGCATCACCAGTGGCGGCTGCGCTGCCGAGTCGAGACTGGCGTCGCCCCATTCGAGCAGGTGGTGGCGCAGGCCGCGGGTCTCGATGAAACGGCTGCGTGGCTGCCGCTTCGGCAGGTAGGGTGAGTGGGCCATGGCGTCACTGTAAGCGCCGTAGCGGCCCCGATCGGGCGCCGCCGCGACAGGTGCCAGAATGATCCGAATGGCAGCGACCGCGAACACCACCCCCCAATTCGACCTGCGCGCCGCCGAGCCGCGCGACGTTCCGGCCATCGTCGCTCTCATCCGCGGCCTGGCCGAGTACGAGCAGCTCGGCCACCTCGTTCGCGCCACGGCGGAGACGCTGGCGCCGCATCTGTTTGGGCCGCGGCCGGTCGCCGAAGCATTGGTTGCCGAGCGCGGCGGCGAGGTCGTCGCCTTCGCCCTTTTCCTCACCAATTTCTCGACCTTCCTGGCCCAGCCCGGCCTCTATCTCGAAGACCTGTACGTGGAGCCTGCCCATCGCGGCCAGGGCATCGGCGAGGCCTTGCTGACGCGGCTGGCGGAGATGGCCTTGGCGCGCGGCTGCGGGCGCTTCGAATGGAGCGTGCTCGACTGGAACGAGAACGCGATCCGCTTCTACGAACGCATGGGCGCGACGGTGATGCCGGAGTGGCGCATCTGCCGCATCGCCGGCGAAGCGCTGGCCGGCTTCGCGCCTGTGGCACGATGACCAGCGGCGTCGATCACTACGCCGAGCTGCACGCCGGCTTTCGCTGGCAGGTGCCCGACGACTTCAACATCGCCGAAGCCTGCTGCACGCGCTGGGCCCGCGACACGCCCGAGGCCGTCGCCATCCGCTTCGAGCACGAGAACGGCAAGCGACGCGATGTCAGCTATGCCGAGCTCGATCACAGCGCCAACCTGCTCGCCGCCGCCTTGCGCAGGCTCGGCGTCGGCCGCGGCGATCGCGTCGCGCTGGTGCTGCCGCAGCGCATCGAGACCGCAGTGGCGCACATCGCCATCTACCGGCTCGGCGCCATCGCCATGCCGCTGTCGTTCCTGTTCGGCCCCGACGCGCTCGAGTACCGCCTGGGCGACAGCGAGGCGCGGCTGGTGATCGCCGACGAGGGCAGCATCGACAACGTGCTGGCTGCCCGCGCGCTCTGCCCGCGCCTGGAGACCATCGTCGCCGTCGGAGCGGCGCGGGGCCGCGGCGACGCCGACTGGAACGCGATGCTCGATGGCGAGAGCGGCCGCTTCGATGCCGTCGACACACGCGCCGACGACGCCGCAGTGCTGATCTACACCAGCGGCACCACCGGGCCGCCGAAGGGCACCTTGCTGCCGCACCGCGCTCTTATCGGCAACCTGTCGGGCTTCGTCGCCAGCCAGAACTGGTTCGGCTTCGAGGGCCGCCGCAACACGGCGGTGTTCTGGTCGCCGGCCGACTGGGCCTGGGCCGGAGGCCTCATCGATTCGCTCTGGCCGACGCTCTATTTCGGCCGCGAGATCGTCGCCTACCAAGGCCGCTTCACGCCCGAAAAGGCGTTCGAGATCCTCGAGCGCCACGGCGTCACCCATACCTTCCTGTTTCCGACGGCACTGAAAGCGATGATGAAAGCGGTGCCCGAGCCGCGCCGACGCTATCGCCTCAAGCTCGAGGCGATCATGAGCGCCGGCGAGGCCGTCGGCGATGCCGTCTTCGGCTACTGCCGCGACAAGCTCGGCGTCGTCCCGAACGAGATGTTCGGCCAGACCGAAGTGAACTACATCGTCGGCAACTGCGCGCTGCACTGGCCGGCGCTGCCGGGCAGCATGGGCCGTGCCTATCCGGGCCACCGCATCGCCGTGCTCGACGACGACGGCCGCGAAGCGCCGCGTGGCTCGCCGGGCGACGTGGCCATTCACCGCCGCGACGTCCACGGCGACCTCGACCCGGTCTTTTTTCTCGGCTACTGGAAACGCGACGACGCAACCCGCGCCAAGTTCACCGGCTCGCCCGACGACAGCTGGTGCCGCACCGGCGACACCGCGGTGATGGACGACGCCGGCTACCTCTGGTACCAGGGCCGCAGCGACGACGTCTTCAAGGTCGCCGGCTACCGCATCGGCCCGAGCGAGATCGAGAACTGCCTCGTCAAGCACCCGGCCGTCGCCAATGCCGCTGTCGTGCCCAAGCCCGACGCCGAGCGCGGCTCGCTCGTCAAGGCCTTCGTCGTGCTCGCCGCTGGCCAGGCGCCATCGCCCGAACTCGTCGCCGAACTGCAGGCGCACGTGCGCGGCAAGCTGGCGCCTTACGAATACCCGAAGGAGATCGAGTTCATCGACGAGCTGCCGATGACGACCACCGGCAAGGTGCAGCG
>JAYTYH010000451.1:0-1546 GCA_043742485.1 Rhizobacter sp. | reverse complement strand
GGCACGTGTGCCAGGGCGACGCCGAGCGAGGCCAGCGTCGCCCACAAGGCGATTGCACCGAGCGCCAGAACGGTCGCCGTCATGGCGCCGACTGGCGCGCGGCGCTCAGCGCCACCAGCGGTCGATCACCCACACGGCGGCGATGACGACGATCACGATGGCGACGTTTCGCACCGGGTGGGCGCTACCGTCGGACCACGACGTCAGATCCCACGACTCGCTGCCCAGCCCGCGCCGTTCGCCCGCCTCGGCCTCCATCGCCGCGGCCCACTCGCGCCGCCTCGGCAGATCGGCGTCGAGGGCGTCGAGACGGCGCTTGACGACGTGCGCGGGCGGATGTGCCGCTGCCTCGCGCAACGCCGGCGCCAGCGCCTGGACGCTGGCATTGGCGTCGGCCAGCGAGGTGATGGCGAGCGTGGCACCGCACTGCGAGCAACTCACCGTCTCGCCGTGGGGCAGGGCGACGCCGCAGGCCGCGCACTGCAAGGCGCCCTGCCGCGCCGGCTCGGCACTGAGCGCGTGCGGCTCGAGCGTGTCGAGCGGATCGACGGCGCGCGCCAGGCGGGCGACGTCGAGCAGGCTCGGCACCGAGAGGCACGACCGGCACTGCGTGTCCTCCGTGTCGATGCCGGCACCGCAGTTGACGCAGTCGATGCGGCCTTTGTCGCGCAGCAGCCTGGCGCGGTCGACGCGCGACATCGGCCGCAGCAGCCCCTTCTCGCCGAGGAACTGCGCGAACGACTGATAGGCGCCGTGTCGACGCTCGCACTGCAGCTGCGTCGAGCGGCCCCAGCGCGACTGGTTGTGTGCCGTCGCCAGCCCGCCGTCGCAACGCGGGCAGCGCGGGTCGGGGCGAAGCAGCGCATGCGGCCGCGCGTGAGAGAGCGCCATCGTGTCGATGAGCTCGAGCAGCGCCGGACCGGTGAGCTGCGCGGTCTCGGTGAGATCGAACCAGACGAGGTCGCAACCAGGGCACAGATCGAGCTCGACGCGGCTCTCGTAGTGGCCGGGCAGGGCCAACCTCTGCATGGGCTGGCGGCAATTGCCGCAGCCGAGAAGCGGCTCGCGCTTGACGACCGGAGTCGCCGCCCGCATTCAGGCGCCGACGGCCCGGGCCGGAGGGGCATCCCCGACGCCCGTGTTCGCGACGCCCGCGGCATGTGCCTGCTGATCGGCGTGGTAGCTCGACCGCACCATCGCGCCGACGGCGGCGTGGGTGAAGCCTATCGCCTTCGCTTCGGCCTCGAACATCCTGAACGTGTCGGGGTGAACGTAGCGGCGCACCGGCAGATGGTGGCCGCTCGGCGCCAGGTACTGGCCGATGGTGAGCATGTCGATGCCGTGCTCGCGCATGTCGCGCATCACCTGCAGGATCTCGTCGTCGGTCTCGCCGAGGCCGACCATCACGCCGCTCTTGGTCGGCACGTGGGGCGCGAATTCCTTGAAGCGCTTGAGCAGGTTCAGCGAGTACGCGTAGTCGGAGCCCGGCCGCGCTTCCTTGTAAAGCCGCGGCGCAGTTTCGAGGTTGTGATTCATCACGTCGGGC
>JAYTYH010000450.1:0-5131 GCA_043742485.1 Rhizobacter sp. | reverse complement strand
GCCTTCCTGGCCGCATGGAACACGCTAGGCGTCGTCTACCTGCGCCATGGCGACACCGACGCGGCGGCACCGGTGTTCGAGCACGCCCTCGCGCTCGATGACCGCAACACGCGCGCCCTGGCGAATCTCGCCGAGACGTATTCGCGGCTGGGCCGCCCCGCCGATGCCGACGCGGTCCGCCTGCGCCTGGTCGCCGTCGAGCCGTTCCCGCCGTTCCACTTCTTTCGCCTCGGCCTGGCGGCGATGGATCGCGGCGAATACGCTGCCGCCCGCGAGCTGTTCACGCGAGAAGTCAGCCGCTCCGACTCGCAGCACGAGGTCCACTTCTGGCTGGCGCTCGCCGACTGGCGTCTCGGCGACGCCGACGAGGCGGAGAAGCAGCTGGCGCTGGCCGCCGGCAGCAGCCCGACCCGCGGCCAGCACGATCTCTATGCTGCCAAGCTCGCCTGGCTGCAGTCGCAGTCCGGCCCCTCGCGGCGCCCATAGGCAGAACCATGGAGCGCGGCTCGGGCCGCGAGCGGGCGCGGACTGCGCAGGAGCCAGCCGGCACGTTCGATGCGGGGCTCGATGCCGAGCCGTTGCAGCAGCAGGTGCGTACTCGCCGTCGCCGCGCTGACGACGGGCAGCCCGAGCGCCTGCTCGACCTCGTCGAGGATGTCGAGCGAGGGCATCTGCACGCAGGTCGAGAGCACGAGCGCGTCGGAGCCGGAGAGATCGAGCTTGCCGGCGATGCCGATCAGTTCCTGCGTGCAGAGGCGGCCGACGGCGACGTTGTCGACGACCCCGCGCGAGTGCGCCTGCACGACCTCGATGCCGTACTCGGCGATCGCGCTGGCGACCTTCGCGGTCAGCTCCTTGCGATAGGGCGTGACGAGCGAGACCCGCCTCGCGCCCAGCCACTGCAGCGCCGCCACCAGCGCGCCGGCACTGGAAACGATCGCCGGCGGCGCCTTCGGGCTGCCCGCCGAGGCCCGGTTGGCGGCGTCGGTCAGGCGTTCCTCGGTGGCGAGCACCGACGACTTGCCGCCGAACATCGTCGCCACCAGGCAGGCGTAAATCAGGGCGTCGACCTCGGCGTCGCACAGCGCTGCGACACCGCTGCCGGCCGATTCGTTCATGGCCGCCAGCGCTTCGGGCGTGACCTGCTTCAGGCGCAGCCGCGCCGCGTGGCAGGTGAAGCGGTCGCCGCTCTTTTGCGATTGCCGGCGCAGCAGCTCCGGGACCTCCGTTTCCATGGTCGTGCTCGAACTCGGGACGATCATCCCGATGCGCCATGCCGGCGCCGTCTCGCGAAGGGTCATCGCTGTTCCTCAAGGTGACGGCGATCCGCCGTGGGCCGCGACTCTAGGTGCGACCCGGATGCGAAAACATCCCCCTGATCGGGTGCCATCCTCTCGACTGAGGATGTCGCGAGACCCTCCGGCTAGAGCCCGGCCTGCGTCACGAACTTCGGGTTCATGTACGGCTCGATCGCTTCGCTGCCCCCTTCGGAGCCGTAACCGGAATCCTTGACGCCGCCGAACGGCACCTCGGGAATGCCCAGGCCGACGTGGTTGATCGAGATCATTCCGGTCTCGACCTGCGCGGCGATGGCGTTGGCGGTCTTGGCCGAGCGCGTCCATGCGTATGCGGCGAGGCCGAACGGCAGCCGGTTGGCTTCCTTGACGGCGTCGTCGAAGCTGCCGAAGGGGTTGATGATCGCCAGCGGCCCGAACGGCTCGACGTTCATCGCCTGGGCGTCGTTGCCGAGCTCGGTCACCACTGTCGCCTCGAAGAAGTTGCCCTCCTTGCCGATGCGGTGGCCGCCGGTGCGGACCTTGCCGCCGTGCTTGCCGGCGTCTTCGACGGCGGCTTCCATCGCCGCCGACCGGCGCGGGTTGGCGAGCGAGCCCATGTTGTTGGCCTTGTCGAGACCGTCGCCGACCTTGAGCGCCGCGCTGGCGGCGACGAACTTCTCCACGAACTCCTTGTAGACGCCTTCCTGCACCAGGAAGCGCGTCGGCGAGATGCAGACCTGGCCGGCGTTCCTGAACTTGCTGGCCGCCATGGTCTTGGCGGCAACGGCGATGTCGGCGTCGTCGAAGACGATCACCGGCGCGTGGCCGCCGAGCTCCATCGTCGCCCGCTTCATGTGCAGGCCGGCCATCGCCGCGAGCTGCTTGCCGACCGCGGTCGAGCCGGTGAACGAGATCTTGCGGATCACCGGGTGCGGGATCAGGTAGCTCGAGATCTCGGCCGGGTCGCCGAAGACGAGGTTGACGGTGCCGGCCGGCACGCCGGCATCGACGAAGCATCGGATCAGTTCGACCGGCGAGGCCGGCGTTTCCTCGGGCGCCTTGACGATGATCGAGCAGCCGGCAGCCAGCGCCGCCGAGAGCTTGCGCACGATCTGGTTGATCGGGAAGTTCCACGGCGTGAAGGCCGCGACCGGACCGACCGGCTCCTTGACGACGAGCTGGTAGATGCCTTCGGCGCGCGCCGGGATGACACGGCCGTAGGCGCGCCGCGCTTCTTCGGCGAACCAGTCGATGGTGTCGGCGCCGTTGAGGATCTCGGCCTTGGCCTCGGCGAGCGTCTTGCCCTGCTCCATCGTCATCAGCCGCGACACCAGGTCGACGCGTTCGCGCAGCAGGTTGGCGGCCTTGCGCATCGTCTTCGAGCGCTCGTAGGCGCTGATCCGCTTCCAGGCCTTGAAGCCCTTGTCGACGGCTTCGAGGGCGCGGTCAAGATCGGCCTTGTCGGCCCAGGCGAAGCTGCCGATGGTGGCGCCGCTGGCCGGGTTGACGACGGCGTGCGTGCGGCCGGACGCGGCCGGCCCCCAGACGCCGTCGATCAGCAGTTGCGAGTGCGGGTAGTCGTGCGATTCCATGAAATGCCTCGAAAAAGAAGCGGCGCGCGCGGCGTCGTGAGCCTTATTTCATCACGGCCGACAATCACCCTTTCGCCGGTCGAGACCACGCCATGAAACCGTCCAGAACCCATCGCTTCGAGACCCTCGCCGTCCACGCCGGCCACGGTGTCGACGCGGCCACCGGCGCCGTCACCGAGCCGATCCATCTCTCGACCACCTACGAGCGCGACGGCGACGGCGGCTACCCGCACGGATTTCTGTACGCGCGCAACCACAACCCGAACCGCAACAGCCTCGAGGCCGCCCTCGCCGCGCTCGAAGGCGGCAGCGCCTGCGCGGCCTTCGGCTCGGGCCTGGCGGCGGTGACGGCGATCTTCCAGGGCCTGCAGCCGGGCGACCACGTCGTCGCACCCACCGACATTTACCACGGCACCGCCAACGTGCTCAAGCACCTGTTCGCGAAGTGGCAGGTCGGCGCCAGCTACGTCGACATGACGAAGCTCGACGACGTCTCTGCGGCCCTGCGGGCGAACCCGGCGACGCGCATCGTCTGGATCGAGACGCCATCGAACCCGCTGATCCAGTGCGTCGACATCGCCGCCATCGCCGGGCTCGCGCACGGCGCCGGCGCCCGTGCCGTGGCCGACAACACCTTCGCCTCGCCGGCCCTGCAGCGGCCGCTCGACTTGGGCTGCGACCTGGCGATGCACTCGACCACCAAATACCTCGGCGGCCGCAGCGACGTGATGGGCGGCGCCGTGATCTCGCGCGCCGACGACGACGCCTTCGCGCTGGTGCGCACGGCGCAGCTCTACGGCGGCGCCATCCCGTCGCCGTTCGACTGCTGGCTGGTCATGCGCAGCCTGCCGACGCTCGCCTACCGGATGCAGGCGCACTGCGCCAACGCGATGAAGGTGGCGAGCTTCCTGCACGCGCACCCGAAGGTGTCGGTGGTGCACTACCCCGGCCTGGAAGACAACCCGTTCCATGCCCTCGCCAAGAGGCAGATGTCGGGCTTCGGCGGCATGCTCTCGTTCGAGCTTCGCGGCGCTGCCGATAGCGGGAAGGCCGCCGCCATGGCGGTCGCCGCCCACGTCGACATCTTCACCCGTGCCACCAGCCTCGGCGGCGTCGAGAGCCTGATCGAGCACCGCGCCTCCATCGAGGGACCGCAGAGCCGCACGCCGCAAGGGTTGCTGCGCGTCTCGATCGGGCTGGAGCACGCCGACGACCTCGTCGACGACCTGGCCCAGGCGCTCGAGCACGCCGGCGCCTGAGGCCGCGAAGGCCGCCCTGCTTGGGGGTCCCCTTGATTTCGGTGCCAAAAGTGACGGTTGACCCTTGCCCGCAGGGCAAGCATTGGCGCGGGTAGTGAAAGTCGCGTGGTTGCAAGTACCTGTCGCACCTTGGGTTTCTGTTGCTCTGCGAGTCGGCCGCAGGGGGCCTATTTACGTGGTTAATTTCAGTCACCGGCGCTTGTTTTCGCTGCGGTGATCGGCCAGCGAAAACTCCCGTCACCACAGCCCGCACGTTGTTCGGCGGCCGCCTGCCCCATGCGCAAGCAACCGATGTGCGGCGACAAGCCCAGCGGGGTTCACCGATGGGCCCCGAAAAACCGAACAGCAATACACGTGAAATCAAAAGCTTACCGAACAGCACCCGCGCCGTCGCTGGATCGACCTACCGTCACTTTTGGGACCGAAAACAAATCGACCCCTCAATAGGGCGTTCATAAACGCGAAGGGAAGCACGGGCTGCGCAGCCACTCTCGGCACCGATCTACCTGCACTGCTCAGACCGACGCGGGCGGCAGCCAAGCGCACGCTCGAGTTCTTCACGGCCAATATCCACAACCCGAATACTAGGAAGGCATGCGCCCGGGCAGTGGCGGAGTTCGCGGCATGGTGCGAGCAGCCCGGCCTGCAGGCCCTCGGCGCGGGGTTCTGTCGCAATAGCGCGATGGGACCAAGCATTGCTGCGAGGCCGAGGCCCATCAGAAAGCCAGCGAGTGGAACTGGTTCGCAGCAGACCAGCCTCGGTCTTTGATCGCGACGAGCTGGCCTTTGCGGATCATGTGCATGACCTCGATGCCGGCGAGGAGGATGCGTGCGCAGCGAAAGGTCTTGAATCCGAGCATCGGCCGGGTGATTCGTTTGATGGCTCGGTGGTCTTGCTCGACGAGGTTGTTGAGGTACTTTGACTGGCGCATCTCGATGCACAGGCTGCTGTCAGCGTGGATGCTCGTGATCGCCGCTGTGTTCGCACCGCTCTTGTCGGCAG
>JAYTYH010000449.1:0-3100 GCA_043742485.1 Rhizobacter sp. | reverse complement strand
TCGGCATGTGCCGGCGCGATTGCATGGCCGCCGCTCCGGCCGTGGCTCTCGGCGTTGTTGCTGGTCGTAGCGGTGACCGCGCTCTACGAGATCGGCCTGCGCATCGCCGACGACCGCTTCCCGTTCGTGCGCATCGTCGGCCGCTGCCTGTGGGGCGCGCTGCTGCTGCTGATGCTGGCCAGCGCCGTGCACGAGATCGCCGGCGTCGGCGACCGGCTCGATCCGGAGATCTTCGACGTCGGCTGGCACGCCGCCATCTTCGGTGTCGAGCTCACGCTCTGGCTGGTCAAGTGGTGGTGGATCGCGGCCGGCGTCATGCTCGCCGTCTGGTTCGTCGCCGGTCTGATCGCGGCGCGCCGGCAAGGCTACGAAGCGAGGGCGAGCCTGGCCACCGGCCGGCTCGGCCTGGCGCTCTCGCTGGTCACCTTCCTGACATTGACGATGGCGATCTGGGCGCTGCTCACGACCGCGATCGACATCTCGGCACGCAGCGTCGCCTACTCACCCTGCATCTTCGCCTTCGACGAGGACGAGGTCCAAAAGCGCGAGAGCGCCCGCATCGCGGCAGCCACCGACGGCGCCCGGCCGGCGGCGGTGCCGAAGCCGGCCTACGCGCCGATCCAGAGCAGTTGCCTCTGGCGCACCGGCGCCAGCGTCCAGGCCGGCATCTCGACGCATGCACCGACGCCGGCGAGCGCCGGGCTCTTCCTCGCCGACCGCTACCGCAGCAGCACCGCCAGCTTCTCGTTGCTGGCGGCGGTGCTGCTGGCGCTCGTCGCGTACCTCGGCGCCATGTTCACGCCGAGCATCCTGGCCGAGCTGAAGCTGCTCGTCGGCCGCGCTCGCGAGAGGGCGAAGAAGCGCGCCGAGCGCCACGGTGCAAGACCGGCGCCGGCGCTCGAGGCGGAGCGCCTGCAGGCCAGAGATCAGGAGCGCATTCGCGTGCGCCGGCTCGGCCGCTGGCTCACGGCCGGCTTCAGGCGCATCGACTTCGTCGTCGCTGCCGTTGCCGGCTTCGGTGTCGTCATCGGTGTCGTCGTCGCCATGGCCTTCATCGGCGAGACCGCGCTCGGCTCCTGGGCAGCGCTGGCGGCGCAGGCGCAGGCCGGCGTCGTCGCGCTGTCGCAGTCGCTGCTGAAGCCGCTGGTGCTGACGACGGCAGGCATCGCCGCCGCGCTGACGCTGCTCGGCGGCGTGCTCTCGAAGTACCTGCCGGCGCTGCGGGCGCCGCTCGACATCGCCCTCGACGTCGACAACCACTTCCGCGAGTTCCCGCGCGCCGCCATCCCGAGGGCGCGCATCTTCTCGCGCTACGCGGCGCTGCTCCGGCACGTCGCTGCGCAAGGTCACGAGCGCATCGTCGTCGTCGCCCACAGCCAGGGCACGGTGATCAGTGCCGAATTGCTCCGCTTCCTGGCCAGCGACGGCGTCACGCCACCGCAGCCGGGCGAGCTGCCGAAGATCGCGGGCGCTGTGCTGCCCGAGCTTCGCCTGCTCACGCTCGGCTGCCCGCTGCGCCAGCTCTACGCGGCCCGTTTCCCGACGCTGTATCGATGGGTGATCGTGCGCCAGGGCCGCGTCACCGGACCGCGCGCCCACGATGTCGGCGTCGCCCGCTGGATCAACGGCTTTTGCAGCGGCGACTACGTCGGCCGCTGGCTCTGGAGCGACTCGCCCGACGACGGTGACCCGGTCGGCCAGCCGATGCTCGACACCACCGATCGCGCGCCTTTCGGCCGTGCCTCCGCCTACGACGGCTTCGACCCGGTGCCGCCGCTGGCGTTGCCGTTCGCGGGCGCGAAGGAGGTCGAGGTCTGCCTCGGCTTCGGCGCCCACACGCACTACTTCGAGAGCGACCAGGCCGACGTCGCCTGGCTGATCGATTCGCTGGTGGCCTAGGCCCCGCGATATCGAAACACCCTAGGCGCCCGGCCCGGGTGCTCCGTCAGAATCGTCTTTCATTGCGGAAGAGCGAACGAGCGATGGAAAAGACCTGGCTGAAGCAGTACCCCGCCGGTGTCCCGGCCGAGATCGATGTCGCCCAGTACCCGTCGCTGGTGGCCCTGCTCGACGAGAGCTTCACCCGTTACGCCGACCGCACCGCCTACAAGTTCATGGGCAAGGCGATCACCTTCCGGCAGGTCGACGCCGCCTCGCGCGCCTTCGCGGCCTGGCTGCAGGGCCAGGGCCTCGTCAAGGGCGACCGCGTCGCCGTGATGATGCCCAACGTGCCGCAGTACCCGGTCGCCGTGGCGGCCATCCTGCGCGCCGGCTATGTCGTCGTCAACGTCAACCCGCTCTACACGCCGCGCGAGCTCGAGCACCAGCTCAAGGACTCGGGTGCCAAGCTGATCGTCATCGTCGAGAACTTCGCCAGCGTGTTGCAAAAGGTGATGGCCGCGGTGCCCACGAAGAAGGTCGTGCTCGCCGCCATCGGCGACATGCTGGGCTTTCCGAAGGCGCAGATCGTCAACTACGTCGTGCGCAGCGTGAAGAAGGCGGTGCCGGCCTTCGAGATCGCCGGCGCTGTCCGCTTCAACGACGTGATGTTGCAGGGTCGCGGCATGACCTTCACGCCGGTCAGCGTCGGTCCGGACGACCTGGCGGTGCTGCAGTACACCGGCGGGACCACGGGGGTAAGCAAGGGCGCGATGCTGCTGCACCGCAACCTCGTCGCCAACATCCTGCAATCGGAAGCTTGGTTCCAGCCGGCGCTGAAGAAGATTCCGGCCGGCGATCAGGTCGTCACGATCTGCGCCTTGCCGATTTATCACATCTTCGGTTTCAACACGAACATGATGCTGTCGATGCGCATGGGCGGCTGCAACATCCTGATCGCCAACCCGCGCGACCTGCCCGGCATGTTCAAGGCTCTGCGCGGTGAGAAGTTCCACAGCTTCCCGGCCGTCAACACGCTCTTCAACGCGATGGCCAACCACCCCGATTTCTCCAGCGTCGACTGGAGCGGGCTGGTCATCTCGGTCGGCGGCGGCATGGCGGTGCAGAGCGCCACCGCCAAGCTCTGGCTCGAGAAGACGGGCTGCCCGATCGTCGAGGGCTACGGCCTTTCCGAGACCTCGCCGTCGGCGACCTGCAATCC